>JACIYD010000029.1 GCA_014360105.1 Clostridia bacterium | reverse complement strand
ACGGGGTCTGGGGGCTCGGATCCAGCACCAGTTGCTTATAACCGGCGCCCGTCACCTTTTCCACCAGCGCGGCCAGAGCGTCCAGCCCCCGCGCCTTCACGGCCAGGGGGCAGTCCTTGGCTTTGGCCAGTTCCACCATTTTCTCCCAGTTGGCCTCGGTAGCGGCGTAAAGGAGCGGTTTGCCCGCAGCCGCCACTTCCAACGCCGCGGCCATCGCCTGCGGGTCCTCGCCCATCAGGATCAGGGCAAGGCCGGTCGCGCCGGCGGCGCTAACCGCCTGGCGGAAGGCTTCGGCCTGGCCGGAATCGTTCTTCACCGCCACCATCTGCACGCGGTACTCCAGCCCGACGCGGTGAAAAACGAGGTCCTTGATGCTCGCCAGCCGTGCCGCCAGTTCGCCCTCGGTTAAGCTATCGCTGACGATGAAGGCAACGGCGGTGGGATGGTAGAAGCGCTTGTCGTGGCGGAAGAGTTCGGTCTCGTCACCCAGTTCGACCGCCGCTTCTCCGGCACCGACGACGATCTTGGCCATCGGCGGTGCCGCGGCGGCATCCAGGGCCGCCCTGGCCGCCTCGCTTACGTGGGGGCAGGCATCAAGGGAGGCCTTGCCGCTCGCCAGGGCCATGGCGAAGGCAAGACACGTCGGATGGCCGCACTCCTTGCAGTTCGTCTTAGGCAGTTGCTTATAAATCTCCAGACCCGTAAGCGCCATCGCCCAGACTCCTTTCTGCTGGTTTTCGCCGGGGCGCCGGCCGCCCGGCGCCCCACTGTACGCCACAACTTCCTTAAACGTTCGCCCTACATCAGCGGCTCCATCTTCAGGGCCGGATGGCCCTTTTCCTCGAGGAACGGCAGGATTTCGTCTACTGTCGTCCCCACCGTTTCGTCGGCAATCATGTCGGCAAAGTTGTCACCAAAGCCTTCTTCTTTGCCGCGGGCGTTGAGCTCCTCCCGCAGTTGTTCCTTCAGTTCCTTCGGCATCCAGACGATGCGGCCCAGGCCGCCGTCCGCCCGGATGAACTTGCGGCTCACCAGGTAGCGCCGTCCCACGCCCATGAAGCCGGGTGTCTGCGTCCCGCCGCCGACCATCCCGGCCAGGGTGGAGAAGGTCATGCCGCACGGGGTCATGCCGCCGTGCTCGCGCGTGGTAATCATGATGCCGTTGCACTCCGGCAGGATGGCCATGATGCACTCAAAGCAGCCGCAGGAGGTCATGGGCTTGTCGAGCATGGAGTAGATGTTGACCTCCTCCAGGTTGTGGTTGGTCTGGTTGTAGACGTATTCGTTAACGCTCTTCCACATCCCTTTCCATTCGTCCATTACGCCTTCCTTGGGTACCGGCTGGTTCGGCCCGGCGGGGTTAATCTCGTGGGAGGCCTTGGCATCGAGCCAGCTCACGGCACCGCACAGACCCAGGCGTTCGGGGGTGACGATGCAGGCGTGGTTCGGGGCAAACGACTGGCAGAGGACGCACGAGTAGAAGGTGTCCACCGCCTCGTCGGTGAGGCCGCGCAGGCGCTCATCCCGCTGCCGGTACTTCTCCCGCGCCATGGGGATGAGCCGGTCCACGTCCTCTTGGGTGGTGTAGATGGTGACCTGCACCCGGTCGACGATGGCCGGGAATTCTTCTTTCATCTTGGCCACGAGAATTTCGCCCAGATGACGGAACTTCGCCCCCTTGGCCACCGCCTCCTTGCTGATTCTCAGCCAGACAATATCGCGCTGCGCCGTATGCCACAGCCCCTCGCCGTAGTTGATGAAGTCGTGGATGCGGCGCTCCAAGACACCCTCGTAGTCTTCCTGCATCTTGCGACCGTAAATGTCGACGATGGTGGCGAAGGGAAGCCGGTCCCCGGCCTTGAAGGCGTCGATCTCCGGCCCGATGACTTCGACCTTGCCGTCCTCGATCTCGCCCTCGCCTACGGTCCGCACGAGCTCGAAGGCCGTGGTGCGGCCGCCGCCCATCTCCACGTACATGGCGTCCTTGCGGATGCTCTCGCCTTCGAAGGCGGGCCCGAAGTTGATGGGCAGCTCCAGGCGCACCTTGGTCAGCTTGATGCCGCGCACCTCGAGGGCGATCTGGATCATCTTGTCATAGTCCTCGACGGTGAAGAACCAGTCGGGGATCTGCTCGTCTTCCGCCAGCGGCTGGTCGGTGATCACCGGGAAGCCGGTGAAGATGGCCCCAAAGGCCGCCGCCGTTTTCACCATGTCGTGCTCGCCCAAATAAAGCACGAATGCGCGGATGCGGCGCCGCTGGTAGTCGCGCTGCTCGTCGCGCAGGCCCGGCGTAATGCCGCCGAACATCATACCGGCGCGCAGGGCGTAATTGGCGGCGTGCACCACCTGGGTAAAGTTCCCCAGGGGATAAGCAATATAATCGATTCCCAGTTTGACGTTCTCCTCCAGGAGCTGTTCCACCACCTCGTCGCAGAGGAAGATCATGAAGCCCATGCCCATTAGTTCCTGTACCATCCGGGCAAGCTTCTTGGGGTCTTTGGCCCGCCCGATGATGATCGCTTCGCCCGGGATGGTCCAGTCCACCATCTTGATACCGAAGCGCCGTACCACCGGGTCGCCGATAAACCCGGTCCACGGTTCCGGCGCCAGAGGTTCGTTGGGGTCGTATTCGAGGTAGCGCAGCGCCTCGATGATTTCGGCGGCGTACCAGGTAGATTCGCCTGCCAGGCGGGCGTTCTCAAAGGTGAGCTCGGACTTGACCTGTGCCCGCATGCGGTTCAGGATAGGAGGCAGATCCCCGAGCTTCTTGACCTCTTCCCCGCTGTAGCAGCGAATTACCGGCAGGTAGTAGGCGGTATCCGGATAGCCAACCGGATGCTCCGGACCGTAACGGCGAATGGCCTGGCTCAGGAGAATCTCGGCGTAGCTCACCGCCGTAATGGCGCCATTATAAACCTGGCGGAAAAGCCGGGTCGGGTTCTTTCCCTCGGGAATGGCTCCTTCGAAAAGCTTGTCGAAGTCCACGGCCATCTTGCTTCCCCCCTATCCTAGTAGCCCTGACAGAGCTTCGTTTCGAACCGCTCGGCCACGCTGCGGTGCACGCCGAGCTTCCAGGTACGGTACTCCAGAGCGCTCAGGATCTTCTTGGCCGCCGTCTCCGGATCCATTTCGAACATGAAATGGCCGCCGTAGACGTCGTGGGCTATCTGGGTGATGATGCTGTAAAGCAAGGCGTCGCCCTCCACTGGCGGCATGGTGCCCACGTGCGTCGGCACGCCTAAGGCCACCCACCAGGTGCCGATGGCTGCCGCCTTGCCGCTCATCGCCTCCGGCGCCGAGGCAACGAAAGGTACCTTGGGATTGTCCACGCCGAGTTCGTTGGCCATCAGCGTCAGGAGGTCGGCCGCGCGCGTATTGTCCACGCAGGAACCCAGATGGAAGATGGGCGGCAGGGCAACCGCCGGTTTTGCCTTCTCCTCAAGCCGCGCCAGGAAGGACTTGAGACCCTCGCCGGCGTATTCGACCGCCTCCGGTGCCAAGAGCCCGTGCTTGGCAAAGGCCTGGGCGGAGCAACCGGTAGCCACGATAAAGACGTTGTTCTTGAGCAGCTCCTTGGCGATGGTGAGGTGGCTCAGGTCCTGGAAGGTACGCAGATTGTTGCAGCCGCACATGAGGACGACGCCGGCCAGCTCACCGCTCAAGATGGCGTCGGTGAGCACCCGAACGGGGTTGGCCGGGTCGACGGCGGCAAAGAGCTCCATTAAGCTCTCCAGGCTAAAACCGGCCACCACCTTGTTCTTGGTCTGCGGGATACGCACCGGGCGCTCTTTGCGCTGGCCAAAGGCGGCAATGGCCAGCCGCACCATCGCCTTGGCGTCCTCCAACGCGCGCTCCGTATGGAAGTCTATGTGGTGGGAACCCGGGATCTTGACGATGGATGAGGTCGTAACGATGGGCGTATGATAGCACTCTGCAACCTGGCGGATGCTGGGCATAATGCACTGGACGTCCACCACCATGGCGTCCAGGGCGCCGGTGACGATGGCCAGCTCGGTAGAGCCGTAGGAAGTTACCAGGGGCACGCCTCGCCGCATGAGGACCTCGTTCCCCGTGCAGCAAATACCCACCACGTTGATCCCCGCGGCTCCGGCCGCCTTGGCTTCCCCTTCCAGCTCCCGCGCCGCCTGGAGAACGATTTCACTCACCAGGGGGTTGTGGCCGTGGACGGCGATGTTCACCTGGTCGGCCTTGAGCACGCCCATGTTTGCCTCGCTGACAACCGGCGTCGGCGTGCCGAACATCACGTCGGAAAGGTCGGTGGCAATATGCATGCCGGTATAGTCGGCCAGCGCCGTCCGCAGGGCGCTAAAGGCGAGGTTTACCGGGTCGTCGTCGCAGCCCGTATGCGCCTGCGCCAAAAGATCAGAAATAGTGCTGTGCACGCCGCTCGGCATGATGTTGCAGTGGGCGTACTTGCGGCGCCGCCCTTCGGTAATGGTGCTGGCGCACCAGGTGGCGTCACCAAAACCGGGCAGGCGGGCAAAATCGTCCAGGGCCTTCTGGGCTACCTCTGCCGCGAGTTCCGCCTCGGTCTTTCCTTCTACGTCCAGTCCGATCCTTTGGGCCACCCGGCGCAGTTTGGCCGCGTCGGTAATGCGGTAGTCGGCGGCCTTTCCCTCGGCTGCGTGGAGCAGCGTCTCGGCAATATGACGGGCATGTTCGCCGTGAGAAGCCGCACCCAGGGCAATCAGAGTTCCCACGCTGCGGGCAACGATGGTCCACGGCGAGGCACCGCAAATGCCCTTGCTACCCGGCCCATCCTCACTGCGGATGCGGCACGGTCCCATGAAGCAGAAGCGACAGCAGATCCCCTCGTAGCCGAATTTGCACTGGGGCTGCTGCGCCAGGAAGCGGTCAAACGCGGTAATTACCTTTTCCTCCTGGGCCTTCTGCAGCATCTCCAGGGCCGCCGGGTCTACGGTGCGCTCCCGCTTCCGCCGTTCCATCACCCGCGGGGCGTCGGAAGGCCGGGCCGTGTGGACTGGGTCCCTGAACCTTGGCATAACAAAACCCCCTCCGTGAGAGTTGTTCCCTGAAAGCCGCCTGCGCCAGGCATAGCGGCGGCTAAACTCCCATTGGCCGGGTGGCGCAGACGGCAAGGATCCTGGTACCGATGGCGGCTATGGCTTCCTGCAGGGGGTTGTCCCTCGCGCCGTGCTCATTGCCTTCTCGGGCCCGATCCCATTCCTCCTCGTTAAAGGGCAGCATTCCCAGAAGCTGGTCCGCGGGCAGGTTCTCTTTCAGAAAAGCGCTCTCGGCCGCCGAGCGAACCTTGTTCCCTACGTAACAAAGCCGCTCGATCTCCAGGTCGCGCGCAAGCGCGGATACCGTCCGCGCCGTCTTCAGGCTGACCCTGGTGGGCTCCGTTACCACCAGGAGCAGGTCAACCCCGCGGGCCGTACCCCGGGTCAATTGTTCGATACCGGCACCCAGATCGAGAATGACCATTTCATCGCGGCGCAGCAGCAGGGCGGTAAGCAGAGCATGGAGAATGCTGTTCTCGCGGCAGTAGCAGGACGTCCCGCCCTGCTTCACCGTACCCATCTTAAAAAACAGAATATTGCCCAGAGGTAGGCTATAGGTATCGAGCAAGTCGTCTACCTCCGGGTTGAGCGAAAAGAAGGCGCCGTCGCCGCCCGTACGGGCTACGATCAAGTCCCGCATCGCGGCAATAGGCTTAATGCCCTCCGTCGCCTCGGGCTCGAGGCCCAAGGCGAGACCCAGGCTTGCGTCCGGGTCGGCGTCGACGGCATAGACCCGGTAGCCGCAACCGGCAAAGTACCTGGCAAGCCCCGCGGCAAGAGTAGTCTTACCCACCCCGCCTTTGCCTGAGATTGCCAGCTTCATCGCTTCACCTCGTTCGGGTATCAACCGCGCCGGCGGTTACCGGCGGACACGCCGGTAATAGGTGTTCTACACGCACCACTTTTTTTCCTTCTCTCCCCTTAAAAAAAACAAAAAACCCTTTAAAAAGGGTAACAGCAGCCATAATCCTCGCGTCTCGCACGGATTAGTCTGTTCAAATTTCTCAGTAATTCTTAAGGAGCATTCGCAAGCAAAAGCTTATCGCTATAAACGCCGCGCTTCTCAAAAAGCGCCAGCAGATCATGGACCGTGGTACGCTGCCTCTCCGCATCGCGCACGTCGAGGATAATCTGGCCCTCGTCCATCATCAGGGTGCGGTTGCCCGCGCGCAAAGCTTGGTGCAGGTTATGCGTAACCATCAAGGTGGTGAGCCGGTGCTCTTCTACCAGCCGGATGGTAAGGTCAAGCACCTTCTCGCCCGTCTTGGGGTCGAGGGCGGCGGTGTGTTCGTCGAGTAAAAGCAGTTGCGGCTTCTTTAGGGTCGCCATTAAAAGGGTAAGCGCCTGGCGCTGGCCGCCGGAGAGGAGGCGCACCCGGTCGTTTAGCCTGTTTTCCAGTCCTAAGCCGAGCTCGGCCAGCCTTTCCCGAAAAAGAGCGCGCTCGGCGGCCGTGATGCCTTTTCTCAGCCGCCTCTTTTCGCCGCGGCGCAGCGCCATGGCCAGGTTTTCTTCGATGGTCATGCTCGCGGCGGTGCCCAGAAGCGGATCCTGGAAGACTCTCCCCATTAGCCGGGCGCGTACGTGCTCTGCCCAGCCGGTTACGTCCTGATCGTCCAAATAGATGCGCCCGGCGTCAACGGGGTAGACCCCGGCTATGACGTTGAGCAGGGTGGACTTGCCCGCGCCGTTGCTACCGATAATGGTCACGAAGTCGCCTGCGGGGATCTCCAGGTTGATGGCCGCAAGGGCCACCTTTTCGTTTACCGTTCCGGCCTGGAAAACCTTTCTAACGTTTTTAAGACGGAGCAAGGTTTTGCACTCCTTCAGTTTAGGAACCGGAAGCACCGAGCCGCAGCCGCTGCTTCAGTTGCGGGGAGGCGAGCGCCAGGACAACCAATAAAGCGGTCATCAGCTTGAGGTCGGTAGGCTGCAAGCCCATCCAAAGAACGAGGGCAATCACCAAACGGTAAAAGAAGGAGCCGCCGACCACTGCCACCAAGGCCCGCCACACTGAAGACGAGCCAAAGAGGACCTCGCCGATAATGACCGAGGCCAGGCCGGCGATAATAGTGCCGATCCCCATACCCACGTCGGCAAAGTGCTGATACTGGGCGACGTAGGAACCGGAAAGGGCGACCAGGGCATTGGAGAGGGCCAAACCGAGTACCTTCGTGGTGTCGGTATTCACGCCCAGGCTTTTGATCATCTGCTCGTTGTCGCCCGTAGCCCGTACGGCCAGGCCCAATTCGGTTTCCAAGAACAGGTAGAGCAGAAAAATGAGCAGGGCCGCCGTCCCGGCGGCCAGGATCAAGGAGGCGCCCCTTTCTCCCAGTCCGAGAGCGGCCGCCTGGTTAAAGATGGTGTCGGCCCGCAAGAGAGGAATGTTGGAGCGGCCCATCACCCGCAGATTGATGGAATAAAGGGCGGTCATGGTGAGAATACCGGACAAAAGCGGTGTAATACGCAACTGGGTGTGCAAAAGCCCCGTGGCCGTCCCGGCGACGGCACCGCCCAAAACGGCAAGGAGGGTGGCCAGCCACGGGTCGTGGCCGGCCACGATCATGCTTGCCGTAATTGCCGCCCCGAGAGGCAGGCTGCCGTCAACCGTAAGATCGGCGTAGTTGAGGACACGGAAGCTAAGGTATACCCCCAGAGCCATCATGCCGTAGATGAGGCCCTGTTCCAGGGGACTAACTAAAAAGCCGACGAAAGCCAACATGGCCCAACGGCCGCCTTACTCGTAAACCTTGGCCGCCTTGGCCAAGAGCGACTCAGGCAAGGTCACGCCCATGTTGGCCGCGGCCTTTTTGTTGAGCACGATCTCGTACTCTTTTTGCGCCTCTACGGGCATCTCTTGCGGCTTGGCGCCCTGCTCGAGAATGCGCAGCGCCATTTCCCCGGTCTGGCGGCCAAGCTTATAGTAGTCAATGCCCACCGTGGCCAGGCCGCCCCGCTTGACGCTATCGCCCTCGCCCACGACCAGCGGGATTTTCTTCTCCTCGGCCACTTTAATTACCGATTCGAGGGCGGAAACCACGGTGTTGTCCGTGGGGACGTAAATGCCCTGGACCTTGCCGGCAAGCGTCCGGGCCGCTTGGAGTACTTCGGCGCTGTTGGTCGCTACCGCTTCCTCAATGGTATAGCCCAGATCGGGAGCGGCCTTTTTCGCCAGGTCGACCTGTACGCGGGAATTGACTTCGCTGCTATTATAGATAATCCCGATCTTTTTGGCCGCCGGCGCCAGTTCCCGGAAGAGGGCGAGTTGCTCCTTCACCGGGTTCATGTCCGTGGTCCCGGTCACATTGGTATTGGGTTTTTCCAGGCTCTCCACCAGGCCTGCGGCCACGGGGTCGGTAACGGCGGTGATCAGGATGGGAATGTCCTTGGTGGCGTTGGCCATCGCCTGCGCCGTAGGAGTGGCAATGGCCAGGACGAGGTCCTTCTTGTCCGCTACGAATTTCTTGGCGATGGTATCGGCCGTGCTCATGTCGCCCTGCGCGTTCTGATAATCAACCGCCAGTTTCTCGCCGTCCTTGTAACCCTTTTCCGCCAGCAAGTCTAGAAATCCTTTGCGGGCCTGGTCAAGCGACGGGTGCTCCACAATCTGAATAATCCCCAGTTTAACCACCTTGGGCTGCTCCGGCGGCTTCTGTGCCGTACCCGGTTGGCTGGGCTGGCCGCCGCAGGCGGCCAAGGAGAACATCAACGCCGTGGCCAGGGCAACGATAACCACCGTCCTGCTGAGCCGCTTCATTCTTGGCCCTCCCCCTGAGAATAACATCCTTTCCCCTCATGTAAAGCCTTAAGCTTGCCCGCCGCCCTGGGTCGTCCTTTGCTCCTGCAGCATGGCCTTGAGCTCTCTCAGCTCGGCTTCGAGCCTTTCTACATCGGCTTTGGTCGCCAGGGCCAGCTCTTTACGCCAGCGTTCCACTTCCTCCTTTACTGTCCGTACAAGCCATTCACGTTCCCGCTGCCCTTTCGCCACGAGTTCTTCCACCAGTTGCTTCGCTTCCTCGCCGCTCATCTCCCCCCTTTTCACCATCTCCTCGAACAGCTTTTCCGCCTTCTCCTTGGTGAGAGACATGGCGCCGATCCCTATCAGTAAACTGCGCCGTATGAGCTCGCTGATCATTAGCCCCCACCCTCCTTTACTCTTCTTAACTATAGACATCGCCGCCTGAAAAGTCAACTGTTAATGACTTTAGCGCAAGCCTCAGTTCGACCTGCAAGGCTAACACAACGAGGGAGCTAAAGACCGTCCGTCCGAGTAAAACGGGAATGCGCCGGGCGCACCCACCGGTTGACCGCGGCCGGGTTTTTCGCTTATAATCAGGCCGGACGGGGCGTGGCGCAGGCCGGTAGCGCGCTTGGTTTGGGACCAAGAGGTCGGGGGTTCAAGTCCCCCCGCCCCGACCACGCCGGCGTAGCTCAGCGGTAGAGCAGGCGACTTGTAATCGCCAGGTCGAGGGTTCGAGTCCCTCCGCCGGCTCCAGATTTTGCAAGGGTTTGCGGGTTTGTGCCCGCATGCACAAAGCGGTTCTGACGACAATTTGACGACAACACGGCGAACCTCGCTCCCGGCCCTCCTGCGCGAGGGCTTTCCTTTTCAGCTCTCGGTCCAGGCGCTCCATCGCCCTCCGCTTCAAGTCCATGGAGACATGGGAATACAGGTCCAGGACGACGCCGATCTGACTGCCGCCTAAAAGCTCCTGCACCACCTTGGGATGCTCGTTGGCCTCTAAGAGCCGCGTCGCAAAGGTATGGCGCAGACTGTGGAGGTTGGCCCGCTCGATCCCGGCCAGCTTGCAGAGCCGGTGGAAGGACCTAACGAGGTTCCTCGGGTTGACCGGCGTGCCGACACTGGTGCAGAAAACCAACCCATGATCCCTGTACCCGCAGCCCGCCACAAGCCGCTCTTGCGCCTGCCTAGCTTTGTGGGCGCGGAGGGCCTTCAGGACCTCCTCCGGCAGCGGAATGGTGCGCCGCCCCGCTTCCGTCTTCGGCTCCTGGAACACCAGCCGCGCCTTGCCGTCCTCGCGCACCTGGACCAGGTTGCGGTTGACGGTGAGCGTGCCTGCCTCCCAGTTTATGTCCGACCACTCGAGCCCCAGCAACTCCCCGCAGCGCAGGCCCGTCGTCAAGGCTACGAAGATTGCCGCGCCTAGCCGGTCCCGGTCCAGCACGGCCAGCAGCTTGGCCTCTTCCTCCCGGCTCAGGACGCGCGTTTCTTTCCGCTCCTGCCTCGGCGGGCTGGTGGCCTCGGCCA
>JACIYD010000289.1 GCA_014360105.1 Clostridia bacterium | reverse complement strand
TTCGGTATAGACGCTCCCACATTCGCTTTCTCTCCCCGGCACCCCTTCCTACTATATTAGACGGATCAGGACCGGGAAAGGTAAACAAGCCGGCCGGCGAGTATGCCCTGGTACCCGAGTTGTTCCGGCTCGGGCCCGGTTGCATGTGGAGCCCCAACTCTTCGGGCTCAAGGTGGCGGGTGCGGAAAGTATAGGGTCCGGCCCGCCGGCAAGGGGGGAACCCCAGCTCCTTCGCCAGCGTCACTTTAACGGAGCCGGCATTGTTGGTTGGAGGCCCGCCCTGCCGTCGGCTCCGAAGGGGGATGGCCCCGGTCACGCCGGTGACCAAGGGCGGACCAAAGAAATTCAGCGTCCCAGCTCTGGGAGGTGTCAGGCGTGCGTCGTGCCCGGATGCGGTTCCCGTTCTGGATCGCAGTGATCTCCGGTCTTCTACTGGTGGGGCTTTCCCCCGGCGCTGCCCTGGCCGGGTCAGAGACTGTTACCGTGACCGTGGACGGGCGGGAATTGGCGCTGCCAGAACCGGCCGGAGTGCAAGACGGGGTCGTGGTAGCGCCCGTGCGGACGGTGGCGGAAGCCCTGTGGGCCCAGGTGACCTGGATCGGGGCCACCGGAGAAGTCCTGATAACCGCCCTGTCGGCGACGGTCAAGCTGACCGTAGGCAGCCGAGAAGTATCCCGGAACGGAGAAAAGGCGTCTCTTTCGCTGCCCGTAAGCGTCCGCAGGGGCAGCGCGGTCGCTCCGGTGCGGGCGGTGGCCGAAGCTCTCGGCGCCGCGGTAGCCTGGAATCCTGGCACCCGGACGGTGGCCATTACCACCCGGCCTCCCGCGGTTCCCGAGCGGGTCTATGCCCCGGCCTTTCCCGCCCGGGTGGCCTTCACCGCCAACCGGTGCCTGTGGCTGCTGGACGGCACTCAGGCCGGTGCCCGGCCGGTTCAGGTCACGAAAGACGGCGAGGTGCAGATCCTGGGCTGGTCGCCGGACGGTGTGTGGCTGGCCTACCTGCACCGGGCGGCGGGGCAAGAGGGGGCCGGCAAGCCCTACCTCTGGGTGGTGAAGGCCGACGGCCGCGGTGCCTATCAGGTGGACCCGCGGCCGGTGATGGACAAAGCGGCCTGGTCGCCGCAAGCTAACCTCCTGGCCTACAGCACCCAGGGGCCCGGAGGCGGCTATGCTCCGGACGGGAACCTGAAGATCGCCACCATCGGGGCCGGCGGGGCCAAAGCCACGGCGCTGATAACCGGTGGGGAGCCGGTGGAAGACTTTGCCTGGTCTCCCGACGGCCAAAGCCTGGTAGTTTCGCTTCACGACGAGGCCGATCTGCTCCTGCGCCTCGACCGCCTGACCTTAAAGGGCGAGCGGAGCAATCTTCTTACCCTGGGGGAGGCCGGTAATTCTACAAATCCAAGAAGTGAAGTCTTGCCGTTCCATGCGCAAGGGTTTAGTTGGTCGCCGGACGGCCGCTACCTGGCCTATTACCTGTGCCCCAATTCTGCTTCCCTGGCCGCGGACGGCGTCGAACTTCAGGTTCTGGACCTAAACCAGCCCGGTAAGCCGCCGGTGAACCTGGGTACCACTCTCAGCTACGCCGAGTGGCTGGCCTGGTCTCCGGACGGCAGCCAACTGGCCTATATCTGGGGCGGCGGCCGGGAGGCCACTGCCAACAAGGTGCTGCGGATCGTGGATCTGGAAGCGGGGGGTAAGGTTATTGACTGCGGCCGGGCCGGCCAGGTGGATACCATGCCGGTGTGGTTGCCGGCCTCAGAAGAAGGCGTGCTCTTCTGCCGGGGACCGGAGGACACCTCTTGGGAAGGCGAGGCCCACGGGGTCCGGGTGCTGGTACCCGGCCAGCGCATCTGGTGGCAGAAGCTCGACGGTACCGCCGTTCCCGTAACCTCCGGCCCGGCGAACACCGCCGACTGCTACCCCTGGGTCTCTCCGGACGCCCGGGAACTCTACTACCTGCGCCTGACCCGGCGCGACTCCGGTTCCCTCTACCGGCAGCCCCTGGCCGGCGGTCCGGCGGTAGAGCTGGTGCGGAACCTGGGTGGTTCGCCCGGCTACTACGGCAACTACTACCCGGCCTGGGTAAGCATCTACCACTTCGGAGGGAACGACCAGGTGCAAGCGCTTTCGGAGCTATTCCAGGCCGAGGCCGAAAAACTGGCCGGGGTGGAGGTGCCGGTGTACGTGCCCACCTGGTTCCCGGGGGACGGCCCCTTCCGGTTGGCCGAATTCCAGGCCGATAAGGACGGTTACCGGTTCAAGATAATCCGGGGGAAGGAGTGAGAAGCAACTCCTGGCCCAACCGGCGGCCGACGCGGACCTCGGCGGCGTGACGGCCCGCTCCTTTGGGGACGAGATGCTGGTCACCTGGAGGGGCGACAACTGGGAGTACACGGCCCTGGGCCACGCCCCGGGGGATGGCATCCGGGTGGCCAGGGAAATCCTCCAGGCTCTGCCGGGCAACGGCCATCCCCTGCCCGCCGCCAGCCAGGGCAAGCTCCGGGTCGCTCAGATGGGCAATGCCCTGTACGTCACCGCCGGTTGGACCTACGACGGGAGGACATGGTACACCCTGAGCGGCCGGGGAACGCCGGAAGCGGTAGTGAAGATGGCGGGATCCATGACCCTTCTGGCGGAGATCAATTCTTCTCTGCCGCTATAGCTAAGGCGTCACCCCTAGCCCGGGCCGTTTCAAGCCGAACGCAGCAACATTGGGGAGGGTGAAAGGGATGAGCGGAAGGAGTAAGCGGTTAATTGTTGCCGTGGCCATTATGGGTCTTCTTTCCATGACTACTCCGGCCCCGGCCTCCGGCCCTATCAAGCTTGTCGTCAACGATCGGGAAATCAAGCCCGATGTGCCGCCGCAGCTAATCGGCGGCCGGGTCATGGTGCCGGTGCGCTGGGTGGCCGAGGCCCTGGGGGCCA
>JACIYD010000288.1 GCA_014360105.1 Clostridia bacterium | reverse complement strand
CCTGGCCAACGCGGTGCCGGAGGCCGACACCGTGGCGTGCCTGTCCGGCGACGAGTTCGCCGTGCTGTTCGACGGCTACACCAACCTGTCGAGCCTGGTGCGCGTCACCACCCGGCTGCTCGACAAGCTGCGCGTGCCCCAGCGCGTCGGCGGACACGAGGTGGTGATCAGTGCGTCGGTGGGCATCAGCCTGTTGTCCGACGCCACCCAGGACCTCAATGCCCTGGTCAGCCAGGCCGACATGGCGGGTATACGGTGAAGCCGGTAAGTGGCGAGACGCCGCAGGCAATCTCTCGCGGCAATCCGGCCCGCCGGGCCGTGGCCTTGATGTTCAACGTGGACTGGGGCGAGGAGTACTTGCCCCAAATCCTCCAGCTCCTGGCGCAACACGAGGCCAAGGCTACCTTCTTTATTACCGGCCGCTGGGCCGAAAAGTTTCCCCACCTCGTACGGGAAATCGCGGCGGCCGGGCACGAGGTGGGCAACCACGGCTACGCCCATCCTCATGTGGCGCGCCTCGAGCAGCGGCAAATCAAGGAAGACCTGGAAAGAGGCGAAGCCGTCCTCCGGTCTCTTCTAGGCAGCGGAACGCGTTATTATGCCCCGCCTTACGGGGAAGCAACGCCCCTGCTGGTAGAAACCGCAGCCGCGCTGGGTTACCAGACCGTGCTCTGGACCATCGACAGTGTGGACTGGCAGCCCGGACGCGAGCCGGCGGCGGTCATGGCGGGGGTCCGGGAGGGTCTGGTCGCGGGCGCGCTTATCCTCCTTCATCCTACTGCGCTCACCGTCGAAGTGTTGCCCTCGCTTTTGACCTACCTGGCCGAGCAGCACTACCGACCGTTAACCCTCTCCGAGGTCTTGGCGCCGTGAGTCCGAAAAAAGAGGATTTTTGCCGCGCGGCGCGAAAAAGCTAAAATGCCGTCATCATTAGTAAGGGGGCCGGCAATGTACCAGAAAGTGCAGCTACCAAACGGCCTGCGCCTCGTGGTAGAAGAGGTCCCGTATTTCCATTCCGTGGCCATCGGCATCTGGGTGCGGGCCGGTTCGCGCAATGAAACACCGGCAATTCGCGGTGTCTCTCATTTCCTGGAGCATTTACTTTTCAAGGGAACCACCAGGCGTACGGCAAAACAGATCGCCCAGGAGCTGGAGGCGGTAGGCGGCGTCCTCAACGCTTTTACCACCAAGGAATATACTTGCTTCTACGCGAAGGTACTCGCCGAACACCTGCCGCTGGCGGTCGACGTCCTCGCCGACATGTTTTTTAACTCGCTGATGGACGAGAAGGACATCGAAAAAGAAAAGCGGGTCGTCCTGGAAGAGATCAGGATGTACGATGACTCCCCTGATGAGTTGGTGCATGACCTTTTTGCCCGGGCGGTGTGGCAGGATCATCCCCTGGGGTGGAGCATCCTGGGAAGCTACGAATCGGTGGCTTCGCTGGATCGCGAGAAAATCATCGGTTACTACCGGGACCACTACACGCCGGGTAATACGGTGGTTGCCATCGCCGGCAAGGTAAGGGCAGATAAGGTTATCGCCTATTTGAGCCCCATCTTCGGCGGGCGGCCAAACCAGGGGGCGGCAATGTCTTACCATCCTCCGGTACCGCATGCCGCGGTAGAACTCACCCCCCGGGAAACCGAACAGGTACAGCTTTGTCTCGGCACGCCAGGACTGGCCCAAGACGATTCCTTGATTTATGCCCTGCAGATCCTAAACAACGTCGCCGGGGGCGGGCTGAGCTCGCGCCTCTTCCAGGAAATCCGGGAGGAAAGAGGCCTGGCTTACTCGGTCTACTCCTACCACAGCACCTACCACGATAGCGGTCTTTTTACCGTCTACGCCGGTACCGGGCCGGATAGCGTCAAAGAAGTAGTACGACTGATCTTAAGAGAACTGGCCAAGATCAAGAAGGAGGGCATTACCCGCGAAGAACTGCGGCGTTCGCAGGAACAGATGCGGGGCAGCCTTCTCCTCGGTATGGAAAACGTGAGTAACCGGATGAGCCGTCTGGGTAAAACGGAGCTCTGTTACGGCCGGGTAATTACCACGGAGGAAATGTTAGAACAACTGAGCCGCGTCACGCCAGAAGAGGTGCAGTATCTTGCCGAGCGCCTCTTCCTTCCCGAGAAGTTTGCCCTGACCGCCATCGGTCCGTTGAAAGAAGAGATAGACTTGGCCACCCTGCTCGACGGTGCGGCATTTTAGGGGGGTTCTGATGGACAAGCTCGACCTTATTTTTGCCAGGCAAAAGGCCTTAGACGACTTCCTTATCAAAGCAAGGGACCTTACCTTTGATCCTTCCACCTGGGTGGAGAAAGAGGTTCTGGCCATGGTTGCCGAGCTGGGCGAGCTTTTAGCCACGGTCAACTTCAAATGGTGGAAGAACCCCCGGCCGGTCGACCGGGAGGCGGTAAAGGAGGAAGTGGTTGACCTGCTGCACTTCTTGGTCAGTCTCTGTCTCAAACTTGACCTGGGCCCGAATGAACTTTACGAGGCATATTTGGCAAAAAACGAAGAGAATTTCCGGAGGCAGCAAGGCTTGAGCGGGAAGGAGGGGTACGAGATAAAGCGCGGGGAGGTCTAAACCCTTTGCCACCGACATAGGGATGCCTTGGAGGTGGGCCCTATGTCATGGCCGCTATGCGCCGGTGGCACGCTTTTGTTCGTAATCTTTTGCGTTTCCCTTTGGCTGCGCATGGCAAACATTCGTTACCGGCAATGGTTTACCAGGGACTTACCGCAAGAACCGATTCCCTCGCTCTTCTCAAAAGCCCTGGCCCAGTTGCTGGGGGTGGCCGGCGGCATTTATCTCGTTCTCGTCATGGCGGTCTCCTTCCTGAAGATCGAAATCCCGGCGGAGATACATCTCTTCGGCCTGGCGGTGGAACCGCTGGCCTTTGTCGCCGTGGTCTTGGCCCTG
>JACIYD010000287.1 GCA_014360105.1 Clostridia bacterium | reverse complement strand
TCAGGACGGCCGCCGCTGCCGGGTGTGTTGGCCTGGTTGCCCTAACGGGTACGGCGGACCTATACCAAGATAAGGTACTGCGGGCGGCCGCCGGTGCGCACTTCTTGCTCCCCGTGGTAACCCGGGTCGCGCCCCAGGCATGCGTGGCGGCGGCAAAGGCGGCAAACAGGCCGATCGTCCTTGCGGTACCGGCGGGCGGATGCCATTATACGCACTTCGACTGGAGGCGGCCCCTGCTCCTGGTTGTGGGGAACGAAGGTCAGGGACCGCGGCCGGAAATGGCGGCCGCCGCGGCGGCAAAAGTAACGGTACCCATGGTACGCGGGGAATCCCTCAACGTTGCCGTGGCAACAGCGGTCCTCCTTTTTGAGGCGGCGCGGCAGCGCGGCGGTGGGCATTGAACAACGCTTGGTTGCTCGGTCCCAAGACTTTATGCTATAATCACCACGGGTGATGGCGGTGCCGTATGACCGCGGGTTGGGAAAGGTTGTGAAGGGTATGCCGCAGGCGGCTGAATTCTTTTGGCGTCTTTTTGAGAGAACGGGTTCGATCGTGGCCTACATGATGTACCGGCGGTTGCTGTTGCAATAGGGAGGTAGAACGGTTGCATGCAGGAAGAGTTGGCCCGGATTAAGGAAGAGGCAGAAAGAGACTTGCGCCACGCGGCGAATCTGCAAGAGGTCGAAGCCTGGCGGATAAAATACCTCGGCAAGAAGGGGCTATTAACGCGTGTCCTCCGGGGTATGGGCAATCTTCCCCCGGAACAAAGACCACAAGTAGGCCGGCTGGCCAACGAACTCCGGGCCTGGCTGGAAAGCGAACTGGCAAGACGACATGAGGCGCTACGGGCGGTAGAACGGGAAAAGGAGATCACGTCTGGGGCGATTGATGTCACCCTGCCCGGAAGGCCGCTACCACGCGGCCGTTGTCATCCCTTAACGCAAGTACTCGAAGAGACTGTTCGTATTTTTGTCCAGATGGGCTTTGCCGTGGCGGAAGGGCCAGAAGTAGAACTGGATTATTATAACTTCGAGGCGCTGAATATACCGAAGGATCATCCGGCGCGTGATATGCAGGATTCTTTTTATATAGACGACGAAGTTCTCTTGCGTACGCACACCTCGCCGGTGCAGATCAGGGTGATGGAGCAGACCGCGCCCCGGGTGCCCGTGCGCATTATTGCCCCCGGCAAGGTTTACCGGCGGGATGACGACGCTACCCACGCTCCCATGTTTCACCAGATAGAAGGTCTCCTCGTCGACCGGGGCATTTCCTTCGCCCACCTTAAGGGTACGCTACAAGCCTTCGTGGAGCAGATGTTCGGAGCCAACCGCCGCATGCGGTTTCGCCCGAGTTACTTCCCCTTTACCGAGCCGAGCGCGGAAGTAGATATCTCTTGCGTGGTTTGCGGCGGCGTGGGTTGCCGTGTCTGCGGTCAGACCGGGTGGCTTGAGATCCTCGGGAGCGGTATGGTGCACCCGCGCGTCCTGGCTATGGCCGGCTATGACCCGCAAGAAGTGAGCGGCTTCGCCTTTGGCATGGGGGTGGAGCGGGTGGCCATGCTCAAGTATGGCATCGACGACCTGCGTCTTTTCTATGCTAACGACCTGCGCTTTCTCGGTCAGTTTTAGACAAGACAGGGAAGGGGAACTCGATGCGGGTTTCATTGGAATGGCTGAGAGAATATGTGGAGATCGACCTCGCGGCAGAGGAACTGGCCGAAAGGCTCACGCGGGCCGGCTTTGAAGTCGGTGCCTGGGAGTACCTGGGTGCGGGTTTGGAAAAGGTATTTACCGGAGAAATCGTCAGGCTGGAAAGACACCCGGACGCCGATCATCTCCAGGTGGCGCGGGTCGATCTGGGCCCCATGGGGTTAATGCAGTTGGTCACCGGGGCACCCAACGCGGCGGTGGGACAGAAGGTTGTCGTGGCCCTACCGGGAGCCAATCTGCCTAATCTCGGACCGGTGCGGCAGGCGCGCTTTCGCGGCGTCGTCTCCGAAGGTGTGGTTTGTTCGGCCTGGGAACTCGGTCTAGAAGGGCACCGGCAGGAAGAAGGTATCCTCATCTTGCCGCCCGAGACGCCGCCTGGCCGGGCCGTTGCGCCCTATATCGGCCTGGACGATACGGTGCTGGAAATAGACATCACCCCGAATCGGGCGGATTGTCTCGGTCTGGTCAACCTGGCGCGCGAGGTGGCGGCCATCACCGGCGGTCGCTTACGTTTACCCCCTTGCGAAGTGGACAGCGTGCCCGAGCCGGCGCGTGAGGCGGCCACGGTAACGATTGAGGCACCCGACCTTTGCGCCCGCTACGTGGCGGCCATCATCCGCGGGGTAACCATCGGTCCTTCCCCGTCCTGGATGCAACGGCGGCTCCGGGCTGCGGGCATGCGGCCGATCAACAATGTGGTCGACATAACCAACTACGTGATGCTGGAACTGGGCCAGCCGTTGCACGCCTTTGACTATCACCGTTTGCAGGGCCCGCAGATCGTCGTGCGCCGTGCCCGGCCAGGAGAGAAACTGCGCACGCTCGACGGCGTGGAGCGCTTGCTGGTGCCGGAGACGCTAGTCATCGCCGACGCGCGCCGTGCCGTGGCCATCGCGGGTATCATGGGCGGTGAGGAGACGGAGATCAGTGAAGCGACCCGCTGGATCCTATTAGAGTCTGCCAACTTCTCGCCGGCAAGTATCAGGCGGACGTCGCGTACCCTTGGGTTGCGTTCCGAAGCTTCCCTGCGCTTTGAACGGGGGATTGACCTGGAGCTGGCCCCGCGTGCCGCCTACCGGGCGGCCCGCCTGATGAGGGAACTGGCCGGAGGCGAGGTGCTCGCCGGACTGATTGATTGCGGAGAAAAGAGTCGGCCCGCCGTAACCGTTGATTTGAATCTCAAGCGGCTTAACTCTCTCCTTGGCCTAGAGCTTACCCGCGCCGA
>JACIYD010000286.1 GCA_014360105.1 Clostridia bacterium | reverse complement strand
GGCAACACCGCCCTTGACGCGGCCCGAACCGCCCTGCGCCTCGGCGTGGCGGTGACCCTCGTCTACCGCCGCACCAGGCTTTTAATGCCGGCCGACCAGGAAGAGGTGGAAGCGGCCCTCGAAGAGGGCGTGCGTTTCCTCTTCCTTGCCGCCCCGGTAAACCTTGCCCCGGGCCGGCTCATTTGCCGCAAGATGACCCTCGGCGCGGCGGATGAAAGCGGCCGGCGCCGCCCCGTACCGCTGGCGGGGAGCGAGTTTGAAATCGCCTGCGATACCCTCATTGCGGCCACGGGACAGGCGGCCGACGCCGCCGCCCTGAACCTGCCGGCGGCCGGCGACGGCACCATCCGGGTAGACCCGCTTACTTTCGCCACCGCGCACCCGGGCATTTTTGCCGCGGGTGACGCGGTCAGCGGCCCCTCCTCCATCATCGAGGCCATCGCCCAGGGAAAACAGGCCGCCCTGGCCGTCGACCGCTACCTAGGAGGGGCGGGAAGACCCGAGGCGGCAAGCCCCGAGCCGCCTTCCGGGCGGGTAGAGGAGGCCGCCCCCTGGGGCACGGGACGGGTACCTCCCGGGAGGCTGGCGCCCGAGGAGCGCCGCCGGAGCTTTGCCCCGGTGGAACCGGGCTATGACCGCGAAGCCGCCGTCGCCGAGGCCCGCCGCTGTCTTGCGTGCGATCTAAGGCAGTATAAGGTGGAGGTGAGCGCGGCCGTCTGCAAGGGGTGCGGCTATTGCCGGGAAGTGTGCGCCCTCGAGGTCTTCGGCCTTGCCGACACTTTCAACGCCCAGGGCTACCGGCCGGCGGTGGTCAAGGAGGCCGACCGCTGTATGGGCTGCCTGCGCTGTCTTTACGTTTGCCCCGATTTTGCCATTAGCGTTGAAGACCCATTGAGTAAGCGAGCATAAGAGGGTCTGGCGTGACCGGTTGCCATGCTTACAATAAGCGAGGTCTAGTGAGAGCCGAGCTATGCAATCCGTAGGAAACTACCGGCCAGTTTAGGGAAACGAACTTACAGTGGGGGCGTAGCTTATGAGGGAGATTTTGCTAATGGAACCGATCCACGAGGAAGGATTGAGAATCCTGCGCCGGGTCGGAAGGGTGCGTTTAAGCGAGAACACGTGCGAAGAGTCGGTCTGCCAGGAGGCGCGAGACGCCGAAGCCATTCTGGTGCGTAGCTCGCGCATTACGGCAAGGATGATTGAGGCAGCACCGAGGCTTAAAGTGATCTCGCGGCACGGCATCGGAGTGGATAACATCGACGTAGAAGCAGCAACGAGAAAGGGTATCCTGGTACTTAATACGCCAGACGCCAACGTAAACGCGGTCGCAGAACATACGGTTGCCCTTATACTGGCCTGCGCAAAAAGGTTGAGCTATACGGAAAAACGGTTAAGAGAAGGCGTTTATTACCAACCAGGCTCCTTGCCCGGTATCGTTTCTAAAATTGAAGGCACGCCTTCGCTGGAATTAGCCGGTAAGCTGTTGGGCCTGGTTGGGGCCGGAAAAATCGCCCGACGGGTCGCGGAAATTTGCCTAGAGGGGTTTAAAATGAGGGTTGTTGCCTACGATCCATATGCTCCGCCCAGCACCTTCGCGGGGGGAGAGATAACCCGTGCGTACTCATTGGAGGAACTGCTTCGCAATGCCGATTTTGTCTCCCTGCACGTGCCTTTGACGCCGGAAACCCGGGGTCTAATCGGTAAGCGCGAGATTGCTTTAATGAAAAAAACAAGCTTCCTTATTAACACGGCCCGCGGCGGTGTCTTGGACGAAAACGCGCTGGAGGAAGCTTTGCAGGAAGGGCGGATTGCCGGTGCGGCTCTAGACGTATTCGAGTCAGAACCGCCAAATCCAAGAAAGGGTCTGTTTTCCTGCCCCAATCTTCTCGTGACGCCCCACATGGCTGCCTTAACGGACCAGTCGCTGGTGCGTATGGCGGTGGAAGCGGCCACAGGGATTGCCGATTATTTCGCCGGCCAGCGGCCCAAGAACATCGTTAACCCGCAAGTTTTTTAGGGATCTCCCCATACCCCTTGTTCGGCCTGTCGAGATGGCTTAAGATAAAGACGGTCGATGACGTCAGGGGTGGGGAAGGCCTCTTCATGTCTCCGATAATCCTTCGGCCTTGGACAAGCGCGGCGATCCGCTCTAAGACTTTGCTCGGCTTTCTTTTGCTCGGCTTTCTGGTTACGGGCGGTTGGTGGTTTTACCGGCAACTATTGCCAGTCGCGCCGCCGGGGGCACCGGCCGTAAGGGTGGAAATCCCGCCTGGTAGTTCGAGCGGGGAGATTACCGCTTTGCTTACCAGGAAGGCCCTTATCCGTAGTGCCCTCGCCTTTCAGCTTTATCTGCACGGCAAGGGACTGGACAAGAAGCTGCAGGCGGGGGAATACCTCCTTTCCCCCAGCCTCAGCCCCCCGGAAATCGCCGAGCGGTTGGTCCGGGGCCGCGTAGTGCTGCACCGCGTTACCATCCCTGAAGGCTTTACCTTGAAGCAAATCGCGGCGCGGCTCTCCGAGGCCGGCCTGATTGATGAAGAGCGCTTCTGGCGCGTAGTCGCGCAGGCACCGCTGGCCTATCCCTTCCTCAACGGCGCGCCTCCGGGGAAGCAGCGACTAGAGGGTTTTCTCTTTCCCGACACTTATTATTTTCCCAAGGGTACAAGCGAAGAGAAGATCATCGAGACCATGCTACAACGGTTTCAAGAGGCTTATACGCCGGCAATGGAGGCCAGGGCCGCCGAACTGGGCCTAACTACCAAAGAAGTGGTTACCCTGGCCTCCCTGGTGGAGCGCGAAACCAAACTCGCCCACGAACGCCCGCTGGTAGCCGCGGTCTTTCACAACCGGCTCCGCCAGGGCTTGAAGCTGGAGTCCTGCGCTACGGTGCAGTATCTCCTTGATAAGCCAAAAGCCGTTCTTCTGGAGGCAGATTTAAAGCTGCCCTCCCCCTA
>JACIYD010000285.1 GCA_014360105.1 Clostridia bacterium | reverse complement strand
GTGAGTACAGGCGAGCAGTTCTTGCTGCGCCGGGATTCGGTGGGGGTCAAGGAGGAGATGGGAGCGAAATGAGAACGGTGGAGGCGGTAGGTAAGACGGTAGAAGAGGCCATCGCCGCCGGCCTGCGCGAATTGGGAGCGCCGCGGGAGGAAGTCGAGGTTGAAGTCGTCGACGCAGGCACCAAGGGCTTTCTCGGGTTAGGGGCGCGCTTGGCTCGGGTAAGATTGAAATGGGAACAGGACGTAGGCCGCCTGGCGGTAGAGTTTCTCCAGGAAGTGTGCCGCGCCCTTGGCGTACAGGTGCGTACGGAAGTGAGTGAAAGAGACGGTTATCTCTATCTTGGCTGTCGGGGTCGTGGCCTGGGGGTTTTAATCGGGCGCCGGGGCGAGACGCTGGATGCGCTACAATATCTTGTCAACCTGGCGGTGCGGCGCCGGGTAGGCAAGCAGGTGCGGATCGTCCTCGATGTGGAGGGCTATCGCCAGCGGCGTGAGGATACGCTCGTCCGATTAGCGCGGCGACTTTCGGAAAAGGTGAAGCGCACTGGGGGGCGGGTGGTGCTGGAACCGATGAGCCCGCACGAGCGGCGCATTATTCATACTGCTTTGGAGGGCGACACCCAGGTGTGTACCTTTAGTGAGGGAGAGGAGCCCTATCGGAAGGTGGTCATTGCTTTGCGGCGCTGAGCCTCGGGAGGGCGTGACTTAAGAGGAGTGGTCGATGGAGATGTACGCGGGCGGGCTTGGACTGGCTCCAGGCGAGGTTGATAAGCTTGTAGGTAAGCGGCGTGAGGGCCGCCAAGGGCGGAGGCGGGCTGCAGGCTAGGGATAGCGAAAAGTAGCCGTGACGCGGAGGAGAACGCACGGGTCGCGAGTCCACAGGAGCTAAGCTAGGCCTGGGCCGCGAGGAAATGGAATTTTAGACAAGAGTGTATTCACCCAGTAATGCCTGCATTGCTGGGTTTTTCGTGTTTGGGATTTATCCGGTGGGGCGAAGAGGTGGCGGGACGTTTGGTGGCAATGGGAACGGGAGAAACGATTGCGGCGGTGAGTACCCCGCTGGGCGAGGGAGCCATCGGGATCGTCCGAATCAGCGGGCCGCGGGCTTTGGCCATTCTTAGAGAGGTGTTCGTGCCGCGGCGGCCGGGGGAGCTGCGACCGTATGTTTTGCGTCTGGGGTGGGTGGTGGACCCGGAGGGTGGGCGCCGTCTTGACGAGGTGCTGGCGACCTGGATGCCGGCGGGGCGCAGCTACACTGGGGAGGAAATGGCGGAGATCCAGTGTCACGGCGGCGTTGCGGCGGTCCGCGCCGTGCTGCGGTTGGTGCTGCGAGGCGGTGCAAGGATGGCGCGTCGTGGTGAATTCACCCTGCGCGCTTTTCTCCATGGGCGCCTTTCCTTGGCGGAGGCGGAAGCGGTGCTTGACATCATCCGCGCGCCGGGTGAGGCAGGGCTGGAGGGAGCGCTGCGACAGCTTGGGGGAGAGCTGAGAGAAACAGTGGAAGAACTGAGCCTGGAACTCAGGCGGGTGACGGCGGCGCTCGAGGCGAGTCTCGACTTCCCGGACGAGGTGGGCGAGATAGACCGCGAGGCGTTAGGCCTGCAACTGGAGGGTACGGCGGCACGGTTGCGCGCCTTGCTCTCCGGGGCGGAACAGGGCCGGGTTATGCGAGAGGGGCTGCGCCTGGTCTTGATGGGTAGGCCCAATGTAGGTAAGTCGAGCTTGCTCAACGCACTGCTGGGCGAGGAGCGGGCGATTGTTACGGCAGTGCCGGGGACGACGCGCGATGTGCTGGAGGAAGCGGTGGATTGGCATGGGTTGCCGGTACGACTATGTGACACCGCGGGCCTGAGCGAGGGCCGGGATGCGGCGGAGGCGCTGGCCGTGGCGCGGGCGCGAGAGGCGGTGAGTGGCGCCGATGTAGTCCTGCTGGTGGTCGATGGCAGCGCCGATATGGCGGAAGCTGAGGAGCTCTTGGGTGAGGTGCCGCGCGGAAGGACGGTTGTAGTGGTGAACAAGGGGGACCTTTGTGACGGGTTGCGGCGGGACCAGTGGCGGCGGCGCTTGGCGGGCTGGCCGACCGTGGTGGTCTCGGCAAGGGAGCGGTGGGGGTTGGCGGAATTGCGAGAGCAGGTAGTGGAGCTGGTGGCGGCGCGGGGCATCCGGCCGGGCGAGAGTGCGCTTATTACGCGGGAAAGGCAGCGGCGGTTGGTGGAGCGCTGCCTTGTGGGGGTGGAGGAAGCGAGGGAGGGGCTGGCGGCCGGTGTGCCGGCGGATTGTGTGGCGGTTTGTCTGGCGGAGGCCGGGGAGGCGCTGGGAGAGCTGCTGGGTCGGAACGTGCGCGAAGAGGTGTTGGAAGAGATTTTTGCGGATTTTTGCGTCGGCAAGTAGGCAGCACGGGGGAGGTGGCGTGATGCGTTACGAGGCGGGCAGATACGATGTTGTAGTGGTGGGTGCGGGGCACGCCGGCTGTGAAGCTGCCCTGGCAGCGGCGCGCCTGGGATGCCGTTGCCTGGTGCTTACGCTCAATTTGGATAACATAGCCTTGATGCCGTGCAATCCGGCGGTGGGCGGGCCCGCCAAAGGTCATCTGGTGCGGGAGATCGATGCCCTGGGGGGACAGATGGGCATCACGACCGACGCCACCTATCTCCAGTTGCGCTTGTTGAATACGGGGAGGGGCCCAGCGGTCCAGGCGCTGCGGGCGCAGTCGGACAAAAAGGTGTACCAGCGGGAGATGACGCTCACCCTGGAGGGGCAGGAGGGGCTGGACGTCAAGCAGGCGGAAGTAACGGGGCTGGAGATTGAGGGAGAGCGGGTAGGCGGGGTGGTTACGCGGACCGGGGCGGTGTTTCGCTGCCGGGCGGTAGTACTGACGACGGGGACGTATCTCCGGGGGCGGATCATCATCGGGGATGCGCACTGGGAAGGAGGCCCGCAGGGTCAGTTCGCCGCGGTGGGGTTGGCCGAGGAATTG
>JACIYD010000284.1 GCA_014360105.1 Clostridia bacterium | reverse complement strand
GCAGTTGCATGGTGCTTTTTATTTGCAGTTGGGGCCAGATATTGGAATTTAGGAGGAAACGCGGGACGCCATGAAAAAGATCACTGCCGTGATGTGGCATAGCCACACCACTACCATGCGGCGGGCCGCAGAACTGGTCAGGGACGAGCTGGAAGTCAAGGTTTACTCGGCCCGCCTGTTAGACGAAGGGAAGGAAGACCTGGCTTTAGCTTTAGATGACCTGGGCCGGGCCGATCTGGTGTTTCTTTACCGTTCCACGGCCGAAACCGTTTGGGATGAGCTGGAAAAGGCAGTAAGAAACCTGGCCAGGCCCGTGGTTTGCGTGGCTCATGATCCAGCCTTGTGGTTCCTTTCTACAGTGGGGCCGGAGGTGGTTTCCAAATGCTACACATATATAGTTCAGGGCGGTAAAGAAAACTTTGCCAACATGCTCCGGTATCTGGCTGTCGAGGTTCTGGGCGAACGGCTGGAGTACAGCAAGCCGCTTACCTTCCCCTGGGAGGGTATTTACCACCCGGCCGCTTCTCGTTGCTTTGCTACGGTGGAAGATTACCTGTCCTGGTACGAGACATACCTCAGCCAAGCCGGTTGGCCCCAATCATTGGTCGCTTCTGCTCCTACGGTGGGCCTGCTATTTGGCCGCAACAACTGGGTAAACGGCAACCTGGAGGTAGAGAACCTATTGATTCGTCTGCTGGAAGAAAGAGGCTTTCGTGCCATTCCCGTCTTCTGCTATTCCCTGAAGGATGCCGAATTGGGCACCAGGGGTTCCGGAGAAGTGGTCAGGGAGTATTTCTTCGACTCTGGGGGACGGCCCCGGATCAACGCTTTGGTTAAGTTGATCTCCTTCTTTTTGGAAGCCCGCACCCGAACCGACGACTTCCTGCGCGAGGACGTGGCCTCTTCAGGAGTGGCCCTCTTACAGCGCCTGGGCGTTCCCGTCTTCCAGCCGGTAACCTCCTTTTACCGCACCGTAGAGGAATGGGCAGAGGATCCCCAGGGATTGAACCGGGACATCTCCTGGTGCATAGCCCTTCCCGAGTTTGAAGGGGTCATCGAGCCGATTTTCATTGCCGGCGCAAGGCGCCAAGGGGAGCTGGAAATCCGCGTACCCGTGGAGGAGCGCTGCCGGCACCTGGCGGACCGGGTGGCTAAGTGGACTGCACTGGCACAGAAGCCGGTGCAGGAGCGAAAGGTGGCTTTTATCCTCCATAACAACCCCTGCGCTTCGGTAGAGGCCACCGTGGGCGGCGGCGCCAACCTGGACACCCTCGAGAGCGTGGCCAGGATTTTGCGCCGGATGAAGGAAGCGGGCTATTCCGTAGAAGTTCCTGCCAGCGGCAAGGAGTTAATTGACACCATCATGGGTCGCAAGGCCATTTCCGAGTTCCGCTGGACCACCACCGACGAGATTATTGCCAAGGGTGGGGCTTTAAAACTCATGCCCGTGGAAGAGTATCGGCAGTGGTTTGACACCCTCTCCCCGCGGGTGCAGAAACGCCTTGCCGAAGCCTGGGGCGCCCCGCCTGGAGAAGCCAAAAACGGCGTGCCCGCGGCCATGATCCACGAGGGAAAAATCGTCATTACCGGGGTCCAGTACGGCAACGCCGTGGTGTGCGTGCAGCCCAAGCGGGGCTGCGCCGGAACTCGCTGCGACGGTCAGGTTTGCAAAATCCTGCACGACCCGGACATCCCGCCGCCCCACCAGTACCTGGCCACTTACCGCTACTTGGAGCGGGACTTTGGCGTGGATGTGATCGTTCATGTGGGCACCCACGGCAACCTGGAGTTCTTGCCGGGCAAAGGCGTGGGCCTTTCCGGCGAGTGTTATCCGGATTTGGCCATTGGCACCCTCCCGCACCTATACATCTACAACGCGGATAACCCGCCGGAGGGCACCATTGCCAAGAGGAGGAGCTATGCCACCCTGGTGGACCACATGCAGACGGTGATGACCCAGGGTGGTCTCTACGACGAGCTGGCGGAACTCGAACGCTACCTGGAGGAATACGAAAAGGCCAGGGTGGCCGACCCCGCCAGGGCCCATACTCTGGAGCATTTGATTGTTGAAGAAATCAAAAAGACCAACCTGAGCAACCAGATTCCCGTGGATGGCGGGCACGAGAGCTTTGCCGCCATTGTCGAAAAGGCCCACGCGGTGCTCTCCGTCATTCGCAACACGCAGATCCAGGATGGGCAGCACATCTTCGGCGAGATACCGGAAGGAGAGCGGCGGGTGGAATTCATCAACTCCATCCTGCGCTTTGACGCCGGGGAGAAGGTCTCTTTACGCCGGGCAGTGGCCAGGCTCATGAATCTGGATCTGGCCGAGCTTTTGGCCGACCAGGGAAGGTTTTCCCTGCGCTACGGCAAGTCCTATGGTGCCCTGTTGGAAGAAATTGATGCTGCGGCCAAAGCCTTTATCGGCCGGTTCCTAAAAGGCCAGGAGGTGGATTCCGGCTTTGCCTGGGAGGTTCTGGGAGACAAATTCCTCTGCCCCGAGGCTTTGCCGGAAGTAAACGCCGTGTTGCCCCGGGTGCTGGATTTGAACCAGCGCATTGAGGCTTCTGAGGAGATCGAATCGCTGCTGGCCGGTTTTGACGGGCGATACATTCCGGCCGGGCCCTCGGGGTTGATTACCCGTGGCCGGGACGACGTGCTGCCCACGGGCAGGAACTTTTATTCCCTGGATCCCTACCGGGTGCCCACCAAAGCTGCCTGGGAAGTGGGCGGGCGTCTGGCGGAAAAAATTCTCGAGAAACACTTGGCTGAAGAAGGGCGCTACCCGGAAAACATAGCCCTTTTTTGGATGTGCAACGACATCATGTGGGCCGACGGCGAAGGCCTGGGGCAGATGCTTTACCTTCTAGGCGTGCGTCCCCGGTGGCTGTCCAACGGGCGGGTGGCAGGGATAGAAGTAATCCCGCTGGAAGAGTTAGGACGGCCCCGCATTGACCTGACCGTGCGGGTTTCCGGCATCACCCGGGA
>JACIYD010000283.1 GCA_014360105.1 Clostridia bacterium | reverse complement strand
TACCCGACACGCGGGTTGTTGCGGGTACAGACCCAGCCGGAACGCCAGGTACGCTTCGATCGCCTCGTGGTGCGCCTGGCCGGTTCGCTTCACCCGGCGGCACGGGCAGCCGGTAACAACTGGCAGCCGCCCCTGGGCTTCGTCCTGACCGGCGAGGCGGTTGTACTGGAGGCAGCCCGCCCGGCCGAAGCGGTACACGGCCGTGGCGTCTTTGAATTGGTGAGTTTTCGGCGAAATTGACGCCGGGGCAGTGGCTGGCCTATAATGTGAAAGGGCAGCAATTCCGGGGAGGTAGGGAGGATGCCCCAGCGTGCCCTTGAGGTCATCTGCCGCAAGCTGCACGAGCACGACTACAAACTTACGCGGCAGCGCCAGGTAATCCTCGAGGCCCTGATGGAGCATACGGCGTGCCACCTCAGTGCCGAAGAAATCTACAGTATCGTCAAGCAGCGGTATCCCGACATCGGCTTGGCCACGGTCTACCGCACCCTGGAACTGCTGGCCGAACTGGACATCTTGCAGAAAATGGACTTCGACGACGGCCGGAGCCGTTACGAATTAAACGACGGGGCGGTCCACCACCATCACCATCTGATCTGCGTCAAATGCGGTCGGGTGATCGAGTTTGCCGATGACCTGCTGGAGACGTTAGAAGCGATGGTCTCCCGTAAGACCGGTTTCCAAGTACTGGACCACCACCTGAAGTTTTACGGACTTTGCGGTGCATGCCGCACCGCGGATGAGGGCTAAAAGAGAGTTTCCGGTGGCTTTTTGGCGGGTTGCCCTTCCCGGCCGGAGTTGCCGCATTGCTCCCAGGGGAGGGCAATCGTTACATCTGGCGGGCCCTGGGTAGGAAAAGCAACCCGTCCGGCCTGCCAAAGCGGGCGCGGCCGGCGGTTTGGTTTGGGCGTGATCCGGGGGGCGAGACAGGATGGACGTGGAAAAAATCGAGCAAGGAGTAAGGCTGATCCTGGAGGGCCTGGGAGAAGATCTGGAGCGCGAAGGGCTGAAAAACACCCCCCTACGGGTGGCCCGCATGTACCAGGAGATCTTCTGCGGCTTGAGCTACGATCCGCTTTCGGTGTTGGGTACTATCTTTGTCGCCGAAGAACAGGAAGAGATGATCCTGGTCAAAGACATCCCCCTTTATTCCATGTGTGAACACCACCTCCTCCCGTTTTACGGCAAGGCGCACGTGGCCTATATTCCCCGCAAGGGGCGCATCACCGGCCTGAGCAAGATCGCCAGGGTGGTGGAGATTCTGGCGAAGCGCCCGCAAATGCAGGAGCGCCTCACTTCCCAGATTGCCGATACTCTAGTACGCGGCCTGGACCCGCGCGGGGTGTTGGTGGTGGTGGAGGCCGAGCATATGTGCATGACCATGCGGGGCGTGCGCAAACCGGGTTCGAAAACTGTCACCTCGGCGGTCCGGGGCCTCTTCCGCGCAAGCGAGGCCACCAGAGCCGAAGCCTTCTCCTTGATCAAGGGGGCATAGGGGAAGAAGCAATGCGCGTCCTTTTGAGTAACGATGACGGGATTCTGGCGGAGGGGCTCCACGTGCTCCGGCGGAAGCTCGCGGAAATCGCCGAGGTATATGTGGTGGCTCCCGATCGCGAGCGCAGCGCCTGCGGCCACAGCATCACCGTGCACCGGCCGTTGCGCGCCCAGCAGGTGACGCTCGATGGGGTGGCGGGTCCCCTGTGGGCGGTGAACGGGACGCCGGCAGACTGTGTAAAGCTCGCCCTGGAGGCCCTGCTGCCGGAGCCGCCGGATCTGGTGATTTCGGGCATCAACCTCGGTGCTAATCTGGGAACGGACGTGCTTTACTCGGGTACGGTTTCGGCCGCCATGGAAGGGGCGATCGGGGGCGTGCCCTCGCTGGCCGTATCCCTTGACAGCACGGACACGACCCTTCTTCCTTTTGCCGCCGCCTTCACCGCATTCCTGTGCGAGCAGGTGCTTTCCCGCGGTGTGAGACCATATACCTTGCTCAACGTTAATCTCCCGAATTTGCCGCCCGCGCAAATTAAAGGCGTGGCCATCACCAGCCTGGGGTGGCGGCGCTACGAGAAGGCGGTCCACCGGCGGGAAGACCCGCGCGGCCGGCCTTACTACTGGATCGCGGGAGAAATCAGGGACGACTACGGCTTGGACGGTTCTGACGTGGCCGCACTGGCGGCAGGAAAGATTTCCCTCACGCCCATGCACTTCGACCTGACCGACTACCGGCTCGTGGAACAGCTTAAGACTTGGGAACTGGGGGCCTGGCTGGGGCCGCACCGCCGCGTGAGCAACGGCCGGCCGCCGGTGGAGGATTCACCAGGCGAGCCACTGGCCTAACCAGGGCAGACGCTCGAGATCGCGGCGCGAGATGGCCCTGGTGAGGCGGGCGAGAAGAAAATAGATAACCAGACCCGCCGCCGCGGCCACCGTGACCGCGGGCGACGGTCCGAACCGGGCACGGCAAAAGAGGTAGAGGTAATAGCTGACGAAGGCCATCACCAGGCCGGCACCCAAGCTCTGTGCCAGGGGTTTGCCGCTCAGAGCCAGACCGGTCTCGCGGGCGATATCTTGAAAGTTAAGGTAGCAGCCGATCACCCCCGAGACGGCCACGGCTACCGCCGCACCCCGAATGCCATAGGCCGGAAGCGCGGTAAGCCAGTAAATGCCGCCGAGGGCGACGGCGGCGCCGGCCAGGGAATTGCGCATGGCTAGGTCGGTGCGGCCGAGACCCTGTAAGATGCCCGTGCTGGTCTGTTGGAGGTACGAGAAGAGGGCGCCGGCGGCGAGGATGCGCAAGGGTTCCCCGGCCTGGACGTTGGCAAAGAGCAGCTCGGTGAGCTGGTGGGGAAAAAGAAGGTAGAGGACGATAAAGGGGACACTGCCTACGGTGGTGAGGCGCAGGGCGTCGCCGACGCGGTGGCCGAGGATGCGGGGCTGGCTCCTGGCAGTGGCTTCGGCTACGGCGGGGACCATGGCCGCCGCGAGCGAG
>JACIYD010000282.1 GCA_014360105.1 Clostridia bacterium | reverse complement strand
TGAGATGGCCGTAAAAGGCATAGGCCAGGAAGACAAGGGCGATTACCGGCAGCGCCAGGCCGAGACTGCGCCTGGTCGCTTCGAGAACGAGGACGGTGGCGATGACACTGAAGACAAGGTCTAGGGTGCCCGGCTGGGCCAGGCGCTCCGCCAGCTCTTTGTGGTAGGCCACGACGTAAAGCATGGTCAGAGCGCTGGCGAAGGCGAGCGCCACCTCCACTTTTCCCGGTTTTGCCCGGGGAAAAAGCAGGAAAATCAAGACCAGGGCGAAACCCAAGTGAAGCGAGCGCTGGACGACGGCCGTAAAAACGCCGGAACCGGCGGTGTAGAAGTGAAAGAGCACCATACCCAGCGCGATGATGGAAATCACGTGTTTAACCGCAAAGCCGGTCTGCGTTTTCTTCTTGTTGTCCCCAACCGCGTAGGCCGGCAAGGAAATCACTCCTTCTTTGACCTGGACCAACCGAGTGCCATTGGCGAAGGGAGGGCAAGGGGGTGATTAGCTCCCCCTTGCCCGGGAAGCAACCTATTTCAGGACGCCGATTTCTTTAAAGTATTTTTCGGCGCCGGGGTGCAACGGCGTGATCGCGGCCCTCACCGTGTTTTCGGGCGTGGTGTACTTGCCCGCGGGGTGCACGGCAACCAGTTCCTGGTGGTGCTCGTGCACGGCCTTAACGATCCGATAGGCGAGGTCTTCGGGGAAGTCGGCCATGACGAAAAGTCCACCCCAGGAGCTGAGCGTTTTTACATCCTGGTCAATGCCCTGGTAAGATCCCGCGGGAATGACGTCGCCGATGTAGATCGGATATTTTTCGTTTACCTTCTTGATGTCTTCGTCGCGCAGCGCGATTAACTTGATACCCTTATGAAGTGGCCAGATCTGTCAAGGACGGAATGGGAACGCCGAAGGAGGCGCCGGAAAGCCAGGCATCAATATCGCCGTCGCGCAAGGCCTCGATGCTCTCCTCCACCGAGAGGAATTCCGGCCGGAAGTCCTCGAAGCGGAGCCCCAAGGCCTCCAAGATATTCTTGTTGCCCACATTTACCGAACTGCCAACTTCGCCAACCGAAACACGCTTACCTTTGAGTTCGTAGAGCGAGTTTACCGGGGAATCCTTGGGCACAACCACGTGCAATAGTCCCGGATACCGCGCAAGAAGGGTTCGTACGTCGATTTTTGCCGTACCTTCGCCCCGATAGGCCTTATAAGCGGCGTCGTTATTGGCGGTGGTCATCTGCAACTGGCCCGAGGCCATCAAAGTCAGACTCTCAGATGACCCTCCGGTTTCTTGCACCTCACTGTAAACGCCCTCAACGTACTGATTGATAATCTTGCTGATACCGCTCGTCCACATATAGGCGGTTCCGCCCATACTGGAGCCGCCGATGGCCAGGCGCGTCTGCTGGCCCGCGGGAGAAGACTGCCCGCCTGCTCCCTGGTCGGCAGTCTGCTTGCCACATCCCGCGAGAAGCACGAGCCCGATGGCGGTCAACAAGCAAAGCAAAAGCCACAGCCTTTTGGACATGTAACTCATGGTGCCCTCCCTCTTTCTTCATCTAATGCTGGCTATACTATCCCGGCCATGCGCAGTTCCTGGATCTCTTGTTCTCCCATACCCAGCAAGTCTTGCAACACCTCGCCCGTATTCTGTCCGAGCAAGGGAGCCGGCGAAACCGCCCGCCAAGCGGCGGAGCTAAACTTCACCGGGGAGCCGGCCACTTTTACTCTGCCCGCGACCGGCTGGTCCAGTTCGAGCACCATCTGGCGGGCCAGGGTATGCGGGTCGTTGATCACCTCCTCCACCGTGTTCACCGGACCTACGGGGCAATCGTACCGCACGAGGAGCTCAATGATCTCCGCCTTGGTCCTCTCCCTTGTCCAGGCTTCAATAATCGCCTTCAATTGCGGGTAGTTGGTCACGCGGTCCGCATTCGTAGCAAAACGCGCATCATTCATCAGGTCTTCCCGGTTCATGGCGCGGCAGAGGTTCTGCCAGGTACGTTCGTTGCCGCCGGCAATGACGACGTAGCCGTCCTTGCAGGCAAAGGAATCAAAAGGCGCAATTGAAGGGTGCTGGTTGCCCACCGGGCCCGGCGACTTGCCCGCAATGGAGCACCGGATAATGGCGTTTTCCAGGATGGCGGTCACCGCATCCACCATGGCCACATCCACCTGCGGCACGGCGTCGCCCCTCTCGCGGGCAAAAAGGGCGGCAATGATCCCCAGGGCGGCAAACATACCGGCGGCGATATCCCCGATGGACGCGCCCACCCGCGTCGGCGGCCCGCCTGCAGGACCGGTAATCCCCATCAAACCGCCCATGGCCTGGGCGATGATGTCGAAGCAGGGCCGCTGCCAGTAGGGACTCTTTCCTCCGACCTCCGGATCGCCGAACCCGCTGATATTCGCTATAATGAGGCGCGGATTTGCCTGCCGGAGTGTAGCATCATCGAGGCCGAGCTTGGCCAAGGTTCCGGGGCGAAAGTTGCTTACCAGTACGTCCGCCTTGCGGATCAAGCCAAGGAAAATCTCCTTCCCTCGCGGGTGCTTCAGGTTGAGGGTCAGGCTTTTCTTGTTCCGGTTAAGGCTGATGAAGTACCCGCTCTCCCGCTCGCCCCTCTCGTTTTCTACAATCGGTGGGTTGCCCCGGGCATGGTCTCCGGTGCCCGGCGGCTCGATCTTGATCACTTCCGCCCCCATATCGGCCAGGAGCAGGGTACAATATGGCCCTGCGAGCACGTGTTCACAAGCAATGACGCGTATCCCTTGAAGCGGCTGCATCTTTCCGACCTCCGACGTTAGGGCTTTAATATGGCTAGACCGGCATCAAACCGTGCTTGCGCCCGGGGCGGCAGGAGGCTTTTTTGGCCAAAAGGCCGAAGGCATTTATTAAGTAGCGGCGCAAATCGGCCGGAGCAACCACGGCGTCGATCCAGCCCTCTTCTGCGGCCACGTACGGATTGGCAAATCGCTCGCGGTATTCCTTAATCTTCTGGCGCCGCAAACC
>JACIYD010000281.1 GCA_014360105.1 Clostridia bacterium | reverse complement strand
CCGGTCTCTTTGCCCGAGGAAGTTTCACCTTTGATCCGGGCGGAAGAGGGTGCGGCGCCGGCGGGGGATCTTCTTCCCGAGGCGGAAGAAGGGGACTTTATGCTTCCGCCGCTGACCCTTCTGCGGAGGTATCCTAAAGGGAAGAACCCCAGCCTGAATAAGGAAGTTTACGAGAAAGCCCGCCTGCTGGAACAGACCTTGGAAAACTTCGGGGTGAGTGTCAAGGTAACCCAGGTAAGCTGCGGTCCGGTGGTCACGCGGTACGAAGTTCAGCCGGCTCCGGGTGTTAAGGTGAGCCGCATCGTCAGCCTGGGGGACGACATTGCCTTAAGCCTGGCCGCGGGCGGCGTGCGGATCGAGGCTCCCATTCCGGGCAAGGCGGCCGTAGGGATCGAGGTACCCAACCGGGAAGTGGCCATGGTGCACCTGCGGGAGGTGCTGGAGGCGCCCGAGTTCCAACAGTCGGCGGCTAAGTTGACGGTGGCCTTGGGCAAAGACATCGCCGGTCGCCCGGTGGTGGCCGACCTGACAAAGATGCCCCACCTGCTTATTGCCGGCGCCACCGGCTCGGGCAAAAGCGTTTGCCTCAACGCCTTAATCTGTAGTCTCTTGTTCAAGGCCAAGCCCGGCGAACTGAAATTGATGATGATCGATCCCAAGATGGTGGAGCTGACCGGCTATAACGGTATCCCCCATTTACTTACTCCTGTGGTGACCGATCCGAAGAAGGCGGCTACCGCCCTGCGCTGGGTTACCATGGAAATGGATAACCGCTACGGCCGCTTTGCCGCGGCGGGCGTACGGGATATACGCCGCTACAACCGCGGGCAGCGTATGGTCGGACGCAAGCCCCTGCCTTACGTGGTCGTAGTCATCGATGAGCTCGCCGACCTGATGATGGTCGCCCCGGCGGAGGTAGAAGATGCCGTTTGCCGCATTGCCCAGAAGGCCAGGGCGGCAGGGATACACCTGGTCGTGGCCACGCAGCGGCCCTCGGTCGATGTGATTACCGGCCTGATTAAGGCGAACATTCCTTCGCGTATCGCCTTTGCCGTTTCCTCGCAGACGGATTCCCGTACCATCCTTGACGTCGGGGGTGCAGAGAAACTGCTCGGCCGCGGTGACATGCTCTTTCTTCCCGTGGGCGCGGCCAAGCCTATCCGCTTGCAGGGTGCCTTCGTTTCCGACCGGGAAGTACAGAACATCGTGAACTTCCTGCGACAGCAGACCATCCCCGACTATAGCGAAGAAATCGTCCTGCCCGATACTCCTCTCCCGGGACGGGTGCCGGAGGAAGATGAGCTTTTTCCGGAGGCGGTGCGTCTTTCCCTGGAAAGCGGCCAGGCTTCGACTTCCTTCCTGCAACGGCGCCTACGCATCGGCTATGCGCGTGCCGCGCGCTTGATCGATCTCATGGAGGCACGCGGCATTGTGAGCGGGCAAGAGGGCAGTAAACCGCGGGCGCTCTTAATCAATTGGGACGACTATCACCGGATGTTCGGTAAAGTCTAAGAAGGACGAGGAAAGGCGTTTTTCATGGAGAAATGATCTTTTGGTTTTGGGGGAGGGTAGAGGGTGCGGGAAATCGGAGAGCTCCTGCGGCGAACGAGGGAACAAAAAGGGATCAGCCTGGAAGAAGCAGAGAAGGCGACCAAGATTCGCCGCCGCTATCTTGAGGCGATGGAGAAGGGCAATTTTGCCTGTCCGCCCGAGCGTGTTTACGCCCGGGGCTTCTTGCGCAGCTACGCCAGGTTTCTCGGGTTGGACGCCTCGCTTTTGCTCGAGCAATTCAAGGACGGCCCAGAAGCGAGAAAGGGCGAGACGCCGGCCAACAGCAGCCGCCCGGTCGCTCCCGCCAAAACAAAGGCCGTTTCCGCCAGACGAAGGCGGCTGCGTCGCCTCCTCGCCGCCCTGGTGGTGGTAGCCTTGCTCGGGGTTATCGTTCCCGTATGGCTGGTGCCCGTCTGGTCGCCGCCGGCAGGGTCGGGCGGGGTGGTCGATGCCCCGGCTGCGACCGGGCAGGGACCGCCCCAAGCCCCGGGGCCGGCGGCACCGGCAGCAACCACCCCACGCCAGGGACTCTCCCTGGAAATCCTGGCGGCCCAGGGGCCCTGCTGGCTTGCGGTGACCGCTGACGGCCAGGCGGTGTACGAGGCACTGCTGCCGCAGGGAAAGGAAGTATCATTTACCGCGCGCGAGAGCATCCGGGTCAAGTTCGGGGACGCGGGGGCGGTGCGGGTGAAGCTAAACGGCCAGGATTTAGGACCGGTGGGCAACCGGGGGGAGGTCCTACGAAAGGAGTTTCGCGTGCCCGCGCCATGAGGGAGGCGAAGGACGGTAGCCCTTACCGGGTTATGGTCGTCACTCTGGGCTGCGCCAAGAACCGCGTCGACAGCGAAGTAATGCTGGCCCAACTGGCCCAGGCCGGTTACCTGATAACCGACGACCCGCAAACGGCGGACGTAGTTATCTTCAATACCTGCGGCTTCATCGAGGCGGCTAAAAGAGAATCCCTGGCAGCGGTCCTCGAGGCAGCAGAAAGGAAGACGGAAGCCAAAAAGCTCATTCTTGCCGGTTGTTTGGCCCAAGGCCACGGCCGGGAGTTGGCCGCGGAATTACCGGAAGTAGATGCTATTGTCGGTCCTGGCATGGCCGGAAGGATGGCTACGGTGGTCAGGGAGGTTCTCGCCGGCAAACGGGTCCTCGCCTTGGGCTCGCGCGGCGAATGGGAAGCTCTACCCCTGCCCCGCCTGCTTACCACCTTCCCCGGCACCGCCTACCTGAAAATTGCCGAGGGTTGCAACCACCGCTGTTCTTTCTGTACCATTCCTCGTTTGCGCGGGCCGTACCGCAGTCGTCCTGAGGAGGCAATTCTTACCGAGGCCGCCCAATTGGCGGCCCACGGTGTTAAGGAACTGGTGCTTATTGCCCAGGATACGGCGGCTTACGGCTATGACCGTTACGGCGAGTTCCGCCTGCCCCGGCTGGTTAGGCGTCTGGCCGGGTTAGACGGCATTCGC
>JACIYD010000280.1 GCA_014360105.1 Clostridia bacterium | reverse complement strand
GCACCACTCTTTTGAGCTTGGCAAGCTGCAGTTCGCTTAGCTTTTCCCGCGGCATGGTTTCTAAAAGCGGGTTCCAGTAGGGGGTGGTTGGGATCATCCTTCCCTCTCCTTCCCAGGATGCCGTCAGAGGGTCGGTTGTTCATTCCACTGTACTAGTTTCCTCTGTTGGCAAGATTATAACGTATAGTTGGTAGTCCGTCAAGACTTTAACCTACGATCTGCGTACAAAAATTCCGCCGTCATGTTCAGGCGGCTGTACAAATACTCTACCCGACCCCGAGGAGGGTCGCCAGTCGCTCGAGCCCCTTTGCTAGGCAACGCTCGATTTCTCGGTAGCTATCCTCAACGTATTCCTCGCTGTAGTAAACGTAATGCGGATCTGCGGGGTTAAACTGCAACGGATAGTAGCTTTCCTCCAGGAGCAAGGGGCCGCCCTCGCCCGCAAGCTCGCGCAGGGTAAGCACCCGTCCGGCCAGTTCCGGGTAGGAAGCCAGCAACACCTCCTTTTGTGCCTCTTCCATGGCCACTACCAGCGCCGCCTTCCGTGCCAGGGCGGGCGTAAAGGCCTGAGAACGGTAATCCCGCGCGTCCCACCCTCTTTTCTTGAGGCAAGCAAGGGTGGTCGGGTAGGGGGGTACGCCGTAAAAGTGCTCCCGGGCCAGGCTTCGCCCGTGCGCTATCTGGAAGCGGCACAAGAACTCCCAGTACGCGTCACTCAATATCCCGGCGGACACCACCTCCACCGCATCCCCCCAGGGCTTGCCCGCCAGCATTTCCCGCAGGCAGTACTCGGCAAGCAGACTGCGGCAGCGGTTGGCCGTACAAATAAAAACGACACATTTCCTGGTCACGGCCTTCCCTCCGTTCCGGTCATCCCTACCACCGCTTGGCAAGGTCGGGGGCCAGCCAGTCCAGACCCAGTTCCTTGATCTTTGCCTCCCCGGGGATACCCGCGCGCGTATAACCAAGGGCATCGTAGTACTCGTCGAGCATCACGTCGAGCTTCCGGATCACCTGGCCGGTCGCCGGCCCGGCATTCGCCAGCGGTTCGGTGAGCATCCGTGCCGGCAGAGTATCGTCATTACGGTCCATCCCCTCGCGCACGTTGAAAGCTCTCTCCAGGCAGACGATCCGTTCGCCTACCAGCTCACGATAACGCACATCACCGAACTCCTCGATTCCGCTCGCCGCCACCAGCAGTTGCCCCAACAGCTCAGGGGTGAGGCCGGAATTGCCGAAGTTACAGACGATCGCCGTCTCGTCTCCGGCCTGTTGCAGTTGCACCAGGGCAATCAGGTCGCCGCGGCCGGTATCCGCGAAGCGGTCTATCGGGCGGGGATCATTGCCGCCGTACAGCTCGTGCCGCGGCCGGCCGTACATGTGACTCCCTCCGATGTTGGAGGTGGCGTAGCTCAACCCGTACCCCTTTACCGCGCGTGGCTCGTAAGCCGGTAATTCCAGTCCTTTACAGTGCATGGCATATCGGTCGGCACCCCGCCCCATGGCCTCCGCCGCCCGCTGTACGCCGTTGGCCAGGAGGTCGCCGAGGCCCTCCCGGACGGCAATCTTCTTGATCAAGGCAAGGAGCGCCTCGCAGTTGCCCCAGGAGAGATCGAGGCCGTCCAATTCCTGCGGCGATAACAGGCCCCGCTCGTAGAGCTCACAGGCAAAGCCCAGGCAATTGCCGGTGCTAATAGTGTCCAGCCCCAGGGCGTCGCAAAGCGCGTCGGCCGCGATGGTGAAGCCGATGTCCGTCGCCCCCACCTGTCCGCTAAATGCCCAGATGCTTTCATACTCCGGGCCTTCGTTCGTGGCGCCGGCCCAACGGCCGTCGGGTACAAAATGCACCTGCCCGCACCGGGTCATACAGCCGTAGCAGCCCCCGTTTTTCACTTTTAGCTTGGCGTATTCGGTGGCCAGCAGCGCTTCCAGGCCCGGCAGACTGCCCTCGCGGAAGTTCTTTACAGGAAACCACCCCATTTTCAGTGCCGTCTCGACCATGAAAATGGTGCCATGCTGGTGCAGTTGCCGGCGGCGGGGATGCTGCCGCAGGATTTCTGCCTGCTCCTTGGCCAACTGCCGGAAACGCTCCGGTTGACTTGCTTCGAGCTGGCCGCTAGCCTTAACCACGACAGCCTTGAGCTTTTTGCTCCCCATCACCGTCCCCACGCCGCCGCGCGAGGCGCTGCGCCGGCCGGCAATGATAATGGCGTAGCGCACGAGCTTTTCACCGGCCGGACCGATGCAGGCCACCTGCGTCCCGTGGCCGTGCCTGGCCACCAGCCGCGACTGGGTCTCGGCTGTATCAAGACCCCAGAGATCATCGGCCGGTAGCAGCTCGGCCCGCTCCTTTTCCAGGTAAAGGTAAACGGGGCGCGGCGCCTCTCCCTCCACTATCAGAAGATCATAGCCGGCAAACTTGAGGTGGGCACCGAATCCGCCGCCTCCGACCGCACGAGTTACCGTGCCGCCCGCCGGGCTTTTCGTCATCACAATCCAGCGCGAGAAACCGTGGGCCGCCGTGCCGGCGAGCACGCCGGTGGTAAAAACCAGTTTGTTTGCCGGTCCGAGGGGATCCGTGCCCGGCTTCAGCTCGTCGTAAAGGTACTTGATCCCCAGACCGCGACCGCCGATAAAGAAGCGCCGCACCTCTGCCGGGATCTCTTCGACCATGGTCCTCCCGGCGGTCAGGTCCACGCGCAGCAGCCTTTCCGTACAGGTTGACATGCTCTTCCCTCCAAACTGATCTTCCGCACCCTTTTTCTTCTCACGGTAGGTGTTTTTACCGCAACCTATACCCAGAATCTCCCAGACAGGTAGGGAGAATAAAGCCTCTTCCTGCCACCATAAACTTGATCTGCCAAACCCCTTAACCCAACAACCGCAAAACCCCGTCATTTCTTCTCTCGCCTTTTGGAGAAGTACCGGCCTTTCCATTTCTACAAAGATGCGCGGCAACCAAAGTGATAAAACCTAGTATGCCGAGGTCATTGAGGAACTGGCCAAGACCTTTTCCCCTGAAAGACTAAAAGAGATCGCCTTCATT
>JACIYD010000028.1 GCA_014360105.1 Clostridia bacterium | reverse complement strand
CCGTACCGTGGGCCTGATGCCCCGCCACCGATTGCGACCGGCCTTGCCTACGACCACGTTCTCGTGATCGAGATTGCCCACCTGGCCGATGGTCGCGCGGCAGTCGAGGTGGATCAACCGTACTTCGCCCGAGGGCAGACGTACATGGCCGTAATCGCCTTCTTTGGCCATTAATTGCGCGGCGGCTCCGGCCGCCCGGGCCAGTTGCCCGCCTCGGCCCGGCTTCAGCTCAATGTTGTGGATAACGCTACCTACCGGGATGTGACGTAAGGGCAGAGTGTTGCCGCTGCGGATGTCGGCCTGCTCCCCGGCTTCTACCTTGTCGCCCACTGCTATGCCGTGCGGCGCCAAGATGTAACGCTTCTCCCCGTCGGCGTAATGAATGAGGGCAAGGTGTGCCGAACGGTTCGGGTCGTACTCCAGGGCGGCGACCCGGCCGGGTACGCCGTCCTTACGCCGGCGAAAGTCGACGATGCGGTAGTAGCGCTTGGCGCCGCCGCCGCGGTGGCGCACGGTAATTTTACCCTGAAAGTTGCGGCCGGCGTGCCGCCGCAGCGGCACAAGCAGTCGCCGTTCGGGTTCCTTCTTTGTTAGGGTCGCAAAGTCCAGGACGGTCATCTGGCGCCGCCCTGGCGAAGTCGGCTTGTAACCTTTAACGGGCACCCCTTTCCCCCCTTTGACCTTACAGCCCTTCGATGATTTCGATCTTATCTCCAGGCTTTAGAGTGACCACGGCTTTTTTACGGTCGGGTGTGCGGCCGATCCGCCGTCCGAGCCGCCTTTGCTTTCCCCTCACTTTAAGCGTGTTTACCTGAACGACATGGACCCCAAAGAGTTCCTCCACGGCGCGGCGAATTTCTACCTTGGTCGCCCGCGGATGGACGAAAAAGGTATACTTATTCTCGGCCATGAGGCGTGTGGATTTCTCGGTAACCACCGGCCGGATGATGACGTCCTGCGGATAAGGCATCAGCCCAGCACCTCCTCCAGCTTGGCGACCGCCTCCCTGGTGAGGACGATCTTCTCGTGGGCCAGTACTTCGTATGCATTGAGTCCTGCCGCCGCGGCCACTTTCGTACCCGGCAGATTGCGCACCGCCCGCGTCAGGTCGCCTTCGGGAGCAGCGGTAACAATAAGGACCCGCCCGCCCGCGTCAAGAGCACGCAAGATATCCAAGACTTCTTTGGTCTTGGGTTTGGGTATACGCAAGGCATCGACAACGATAAGCTTCCCGGCGGCAAGCTTGGCCGAGAGAGCCGCGCGTAGCGCCAGGCGGCGCATCTTCTTGGGCAGCGGGAACGCATAATCCCGCGGCCGCGGCCCGAAAACGACCCCACCACCCCGCCAAAGGGGCGAACGGATACTGCCGGCGCGCGCCCGGCCCGTACCCTTCTGCCGCCAGGGTTTGCGCCCTCCACCGGCAACCGCTGCCCGGTTCCGGGTGGCCGCGGTCCCCCGGCGCCGGCCCGCCAGCACGCGCACCACCGCCTGGTGTACTGTGGCTTCCTTACCGGCTACGGCAAAAATCTCTTCTTTCAGGTCCATTTCACCCACCGGTCGGCCCTGTTCGTTTAAAACGGCCACTCTAAGCAACGTCTCCACCGCCCTATGCCTTAATGGCGCTTCTAATCGTCACCAGGCTGCGCCGCACCCCAGGTACCGAACCCTTGAGCAGCAGTAAATTGCGTTCGGGATCAACTCGCACCACTTCTAGGTTCTGGATGGTTACCTGTTCGCCACCCAGTCTGCCCGGTAGCCGGCGCCCCTTGAACACCCGCGCGGGCCCTTTGGCCGCCAGCGCTCCCGGCCGGCGGTGGTATTTCGATCCGTGGGCCATGGGACCGCGCCGGAAACCGTGACGCTTGATGCCCCCGGCAAAACCCCGGCCGCGAGTGATCCCGGTAACGTCGACCAATTCGCCGGGGCGAAAAAGATCGACCCGGAGCTCCTGCCCGACCTGGTAGTCCCCAATATTGTCGACCCGTAATTCACGAATATGGCGGAACGGCGCGACCTTAGCCCGGGCGAAGTGACCCCGTAGCGGCCGGTTTACCCGATGTTCGGGAATGGGCTCAAACCCTACCTGAATGGCCTCGTAACCGTCGGTCTCCTTCATCTTCTTCTGAATGACCACACATGGTCCCGCCTGAAGGACGGTTACCGGCACACAGCGGCCGTCTTCCGTAAAAACCTGTGTCATCCCTAGCTTGCGGCCGATTATCCCTTTACGCAAGACCCATCTCTCCCAGACTAAAGCTTGATCTCGATGTCCACACCTGCCGGGAGGTCGAGGCGCATCAAGGCATCCACCGTCTTGGCCGTCGGATCCAGGATATCGATCAGGCGCTTATGCGTCTGCAATTCGAATTGCTCCCGCGAGTCCTTGTACTTGTGCGGCGCCCGGATAACCGTATAAACCGACCGCTCCGTGGGCAGAGGGACCGGACCGGCAACCAGAGCGCCGGTTCGCCGGGCGGTTTCCACGATTTTCTGTGAGGACTGGTCAAGCACCCGGTGGTCAAAGGCCTTCAGGCGGATGCGGATTTTCTGGCCCACGCCTTTTCCCTCCCCATCCTACTCCGTAATCGCCGTCACCACACCGGCGCCCACCGTGCGACCGCCTTCGCGAATGGCAAAGCGCAAGCCCTCTTCAATGGCAATGGGGGTGATGAGCTCGATGTCCATGCGGATGTTGTCTCCCGGCATGACCATCTCCACGCCTTCCGGCAGGCGGATTACTCCGGTGACGTCGGTGGTGCGGAAGTAGAACTGGGGCCGGTAGCCGGAGAAGAACGGGGTGTGCCGCCCGCCTTCTTCTTTGGTGAGGACATAGACCTCGGCGCTGAACTTGGTGTGCGGTTTAATGCTGCCCGGCTTGGCCAGGACCATGCCCCGCTCCACTTCCCGGCGCTCGATACCGCGCAACAGGCAGCCGATATTGTCGCCGGCTTCGGCCAGCTCCAAGGTTTTGCGGAACATCTCCACGCCGGTGACCACGGTTTTGCGCGGCCGCTCTTGTAAGCCCACGATTTCTACTTCATCACCCACTTTGACCGTGCCCCGCTCCACCCGACCGGTGGCCACCGTGCCCCGGCCGGTGATACTGAAGACGTCCTCTATAGGCATAAGAAAAGGCTTGTCTTTGTCCCGCTGGGGTGTGGGGATGTAGTTATCGATGGCCTCAAGCAGTTCCCAGACCTTGCCGCACCACTGGCAGTCCCTTTTGGCACATTTGCACTCCAGGGCTTTTAGGGCGGAGCCGACGATGATGGGGATTTCCTCGCCGGGGAACTCGTACTGGGTCAAAAGCTCTCTTACTTCCATCTCCACCAGTTCCAAAAGCTCGGGGTCGTCAACCATGTCGCTTTTGTTTAAGAAGACGACGATGTAGGGGACCCCGACCTGGCGCGCCAAGAGGATGTGCTCTCGGGTTTGGGGCATGGGGCCGTCGGCGGCGGAGACCACCAAAACCGCCCCGTCCATCTGGGCCGCGCCGGTAATCATGTTCTTCACATAGTCCGCGTGCCCCGGGCAGTCCACGTGGGCGTAATGCCTTTTGTCCGTCTCGTACTCCACGTGCGCCGTGGCAATGGTAATACCCCGCTCCCTTTCTTCCGGTGCCTTGTCGATCTCCTCAAAGGCCATCGGCCTGGCCTTGCCCTCGGTGGCCAGGATGTAGGTAATGGCACTGGTGAGGGTGGTCTTGCCGTGGTCGACGTGCCCGATGGTCCCCACGTTGACATGGGGCTTGGTGCGCTCGAACTTTTGCTTGGCCATGCGCGTTACCTCCTCTTTGTCATGATTTCCTCCGCCAGGGCGGCTGGTACTTCTGCGTAGTGGTCGAACTGCATGACATAGGTGCCCCGGCCTTGGGTGAGTGAGCGTAAATCGGTCGCATAACCGAACATCTCTGCCAACGGTACCCTCGCCCGAATGACCTGGGCATTGGCCTGCTTCTCCATCCCTTCGATGTGGCCCCGACGGGCACTAAGGTCGCCGAGAACGTCGCCCATATATTCCTCGGGCACCGTTACCTCCACGCGCATCACCGGCTCCAGAAGCACGGGGTTTGCCTTGCGCGCCGCCTCCTTGAAGGCCAGGGAGCCGGCAATCTTGAAGGCCATTTCCGAGGAATCTACTTCATGATAGGAACCGTCCACGGCCCGAACCGCCACGTCGATCACCGGGAAACCGGCCAATACCCCGGTTTCCATGGCTTCCCTGACACCGGCTTCCACCGCCGGCACGTACTCCTTCGGTACCACACCGCCCACGATCTTACTCTCAAAAACAAAACCCTTGCCGCGGGGTAGCGGCTCCACTTCGAGCCATATGTGCCCGTACTGGCCGCGGCCACCGGTCTGGCGGATGAACTTTCCTTCGGCCTTCACCGGCCGGGTGATGGTCTCCTTGTAGGCAACCTGGGGTCGCCCCACTTTGGCCTGGACGCCGAATTCCCTGGTAAGCCGGTCCACCAGGATCTCCAGGTGCAGCTCACCCATGCCGGAAATGATAGTCTGGCCGGTCTCGGGATCGCCGTAAACGCGGAAGGTGGGGTCTTCCTCGGCCAGCCGCTGGAGTGTTACACCAAGCTTTTCTTGGTCGGCCTTTGTCTTGGGTTCGATGGCCACGGAGATTACCGGCTCGGGGAATTCCATCGCTTCCAGGATGATCGGCTGCTCTTCGCTACACAGGGTGTCGCCCGTGGTAGTATCTTTGAGACCCACCACGGCGACAATGTCGCCGGCGTAAGCCTGGCCCACGTCCTCGCGGTGGTTGGCATGCATCCGCAGCACCCGCCCCACCCGTTCTCTCTTGCCCTTGGTGGCATTAAAGACGTAAGAACCGGCCTTCAAGCCCCCGGAATAGATGCGGATGAAGGTGAGCTTCCCCACGTATGGGTCGGCCATAATCTTAAAGGCAAGGGCACTGAAAGGCGCCTCATCACTCGAGGCCCGCGCTTCCTCGTTTCCGTTCGCCGGATTGGTCCCGCGGATGGCAGGCACGTCTGTGGGCGCGGGCAAGTAACTCACTACGGCGTCCAGCAGCGGCTGGACCCCCCTATTCTTAAAGGAAGAGCCGCAAAGGACCGGTACGGTCTTGAGGCTTATGGTCGCCTGGCGCAAGCCTCGCTTGATTTCTTCCTCGCTCAGTTCCTCTCCTTCGAGATACTTGATCAGCAATTCCTCGTCGCTTTCGGCGACCACTTCCAAAAGCTTGCGGCGATATTCCTCTGCCGTTTCCGCGTAGGCCGGCGGGATGGGCTCCTCATGATACTCCAATCCCAACTCGTCGTCCCAGACGATGGCGCAGCGCCGGATGAGATCGATTACCCCCCGAAAATCGTCTTCCTTTCCCAGGGGTAACTGAAGCGCCACCGGGTTGGCTCCCAAGCGCTGCTTCATCATGCGCAAGACCCGGAAAAAGTCGGCCCCCACACGGTCCATCTTGTTGACGTAGGCCAGCCGCGGTACGTGGTAACGGTCGGCCTGGCGCCAGACCGTCTCCGATTGCGGTTCCACGCCACCGACGGCACAAAAAATGGCGATAGCGCCGTCTAAGACCCGCAACGAGCGCTCTACCTCCACGGTAAAGTCCACGTGCCCGGGCGTATCAATGAGATTGAGACAATGGCCCTGCCAAAAACAGGTGGTAGCGGCCGAGGTGATGGTAATCCCTCGCTCTTGCTCCTGCACCATCCAATCCATCGTCGCCGCTCCGTCGTGCACTTCGCCCATCTTATGCACCCGGCCTGTGTAAAACAGAATACGCTCCGTGGTTGTGGTCTTGCCGGCGTCAATATGAGCCATGATCCCGATATTCCGCATTTGTGCCAGCGGAAACTGGCGCATCCTCCTCACCTCCCTTGCCGGCAAATCGGCCATTCTTTACCACCGGTAATGAGCAAAGGCCCGATTGGCCTCGGCCATCCGGTGCGTATCTTCCCTTTTCTTAACCGCCCCTCCGGTGCCGTTAGCGGCGTCTAAAAGCTCTGCCGCCAGCTTCTCTTCCATGCTCTTGCCGCTGCGCGCCCGGGCAAAGGTGACCAGCCACCTGATGGCCAGGGTCTGCCGGCGCTCCGGCCGTACCTCCACCGGCACCTGATAGGTGGCGCCGCCTACCCGACGCGCTTTTACCTCCAAGAGGGGGGTGGCATTCTTTAAGGCTTGCTCGAAGACCTCCAGGGGATTGCGCCCGGTCCTTTGTTCCACCAGGTTGAAAGCCCCGTAGCAAATCCGCTGAGCAAGGCTTTTCTTGCCTTCGCGCATCACCTGGTTGATCAGCTTGGCCACCTTTACACTATGATACTTGGGATCCGGTTCTACTTCCCTTTTGGGCACCTGACCACGGCGCGGCATTACTCTTTCCTCCCGTGCCTACTTCTTCTTCGGCCGCTTGGCGCCGTACTTCGAACGCCCCCGAAAACGATTCTGCACCCCGGCAGCGTCAAGGGTCCCGCGAATAATATGATAGCGCACTCCGGGCAGGTCCTTCACCCGTCCCCCTCTAACAAGGACAACCGAGTGCTCCTGCAGGTTATGGCCGATGCCCGGGATGTATGCCGTGACCTCAACGCCGTTGGTCAACCTCACGCGCGCGACCTTGCGCAAGGCCGAGTTCGGCTTCTTCGGGGTAGTAGTATAAACGCGCGTACAGACCCCCCGCTTTTGCGGCGAACCCCTTAACGCCGGCGCGGCCGATTTACGGTGCAAGGCCTCGCGTCCTTCCCGCACTAACTGATGGATGGTCGGCAATAAGACCCACCTCCTCCTACTCGCCGTCCTCAATAATGGCCGCCGCCGCCGAGCCCACTTCGATGCCGCAGGCGCGGCCCAGCTCGGCCATCGAGTTTACCCTGATTACTTCTACCGCCTTTTCGCGGCAGAGAGCCAAAAGCGGGGCAATGACCCTTTCTTCTGCATCGCACGCCACGTAGACAACCTTCGCCTGGTCACGCTGCACCGCCTTGGTCGTTTGTTTGGTCCCAACCGTTCGGGTGCGTGCCCGCTTCAGGCGCTCGTAAACCACCCCTGACTCCCTCCGGCGCACACTTTTAGATATTATCATCTTGGTCCCAGGCTGTCAACAGAGACTGACTCTGGGTTATCCCCAGTTTGCCTCTTGCGGTCTTTGGCTCCCTCGTTGGCGTGAGCCTCGCGGGCGATACTGGTGCTCGAGCTTCGAGCTCCGGCGGGCTCCCGGCTCGTGCGCGCCCTCCATGGCGCCACGGGAGCTATTGGCCATCCGTGGCCTTCGGTCGGCTTGCGCCCTCGCCCTCGCGCAAGTTCGGCTCACCGCGACGCTCAAGTCTCTCGCTGTGAGCCAAAGACCGCCCGACAAAAGTGGGGATACGCCAGGGGAAGACCACCCGGCCCGTACGGCGCGCCAGGTATATTTTTCTACCATTCTGGCAAAAATACGGCCTGAATGCGGCAAGACTTCGTTTACCATCGAGGTGATGCCGACTTATATGAGTCGAAGTAGTTGGGCCCTCGCGGCCGCTTTGGCGCTTCTCCTCTTCCTTTCCGGGCCGGCGGCAGCGCAGGGCCTCTACACGGTGCAAAAGGGAGATAGCCTCTGGGCGATTGCCCGGCGGCACCAGACGACCGTCGCCGCCTTGAAGGCGGCCAACGGGCTGGAAACGAACCTGATCCACCCCGGGCAAAAGCTACTTCTGCCAACGGAGCAGACCGGGGCCGGGGCACCCGTCGCCGGTGATACTTCCGGCGGCCGGGTCTATATCGCGCGGCGCGGCGATACCCTCTGGGCGATTGCCCGCCGGCACGGCACCACGGTAGACGCCCTAAAGAATTACAATCGCCTGACGGGGCATCTGATCTACCCGGGTCAGCCACTGCGTCTACCCCCGCCCGCACCGAGCTGTGGTGACGAGGACTTCTACTGGCTGGCGCGGGTCATTTCGGCCGAGGCCAAAGGCGAGCCGCTCCTTGGCCAGGTGGCCGTAGGGGCCGTAGTGCTTAACCGGGTGAAGAGCGAGCTCTTCCCCGATACCATCAAGGAGGTCATTTTCCAGCCCGGCCAATTCAGCGTGGTCACGGACGGCTCCATTTACCGGCCGCCCGTACCCAGCGCCTACACGGCGGCCCGGCTGGCGCTACGCGGCTACGATCCGACGCATGGCTCCCTCTATTTCTACAATCCCCACGTCGTCTCGCGGGGCAATTGGATCCGCAGCCGCGTGGTGATCAAGGCCATCGGGCGTCACTTCTTCGCCAGCTAGGTGAGCGAATACGCCCAAAGAAAAAAATCCCGCCCTCCAAGGAGGGCGGGTTTTGGCTTCTTTCGGGCAGACCGGGTCCGGGTTTGGGGTAAATCGGGGAGGGAAAGTCCCGGTCCACCCTAGGGCTGGATCGCAGGCGTGTAAGTATGGGCCGCCTTGCAGTAATCGGGCTTAAAATAGACGTTCTCTACCGTAATGGCGCCCTGCCAGCATCCCTCGGCGCAAAGGTGACAGTAAATGCAGTGGAAGGGGTCATGCACGATCTCTTTTGTTTCCCGGCGCACTTCAAGACAAGCGGCCGGGCAAAGGCGCTGGCAGTCGCCACAGAAGTCACAGGCCGCCGCATTCCACGTCAGCCGGCCGCGGGCGCCCGGAAAAGGGGCCCGCGTCTCAAAGGGATAGCGCCGCGTGGCCGGTCGGGAGAAAAGGTTCTTCAAGACGACCGGTACCATCCTTGCCATGAACGCTCCTCCTTTTCCCTAGCGCTCCGTACAGGAGATACAGGGGTCGATGGAAAGGGTAATCACCGGCACGTCGGCCAGACTGGCGCCGGGGAGCATCACCAGCAGGGTGGGGATGTTGGCAAAGGTCGGCGTGCGCACTTTCAACCGCTCCAAGTGCGGCGAGCCGTTGCCCTTTACGTAATAGAAAAGCTCGCCCCGCGGCTGCTCCACCCGCATCACCACCTCGCCCGCCGGCGGATATTCCACCGGGACCCGAATGTCTCCTTCCGGCATCATCTGTAAGGCACGCGTTACCAGGTCGATGGAGGTATAGGTCTCCTTCACGCGCACCATCATGCGGGAGTAAGAGTCGCCGTCCGGCTCGGTGTCCGGCTCAAAGCCCAGTTCGGCATAGGTGTAATTGTAGGGCAAAAGGCGCATGTCCTGGGCGATACCACTGCCCCGCAGGGTCGGGCCCACCGCGCCCAGCAGTAGCGCCTGTTCGCCCGAGAGAATTCCCTTGCCCACCGTACGTACCTTAACCGTGTAATCGTGGGCCAAGGCAGGCACGACGGCATCGAAGTCCTCGCGCAACTCCTGCATCTTGTCTATTATTTGCCGCGCCATGGCGGCATCGATATCCCGCCGCACGCCGCCGATAACGCAGGTGGAAACGATTACTCGCTGACCACTTGTCGCCTCGAGAAGATCCAGCACCTTCTCCCGAATCCGCCATAGCTGCATGAAGACGCTTTCGAAACCGATGCCGTCGGCAAAAAGTCCCAACCACAAGAGGTGGCTGTGGATGCGGGAGAGCTCCGCCCAGACCACGCGCAGATAACGTGCGCGCGGTGGCGGCACCGTCCCGGTTAATTCCTCCAGAGCCTGGCAGTAGCACTGCGCGTGGATGAAACTGCAGATGCCGCAGATGCGCTCTACCAGGAAGACGTTCTGGTGAATGCCGTTGCGCTCCGCTCCTTTTTCAATGCCCCGGTGACAGTAGCCGATGACCGGCGCGACCTCTACCACGCGATCGTCCTCGCAGGTCAGGGTGAGTTGCACCGGCTCGGGAAGCACCGGGTGCTGCGGGCCAAAAGGTACGACGGTTCGTGCCACTCACTGGTCCCTCCTTCCCAATTTAAGCCCGCGCTTGGCGCGGCTATTCGTTCCAGTCGCATTTCCAGCAGCGGGCCGCTTCCGCCCTGGCGGCCAGTTCATCGTAACCCTGCTCCACCTCGGAAAAGCCGCCACGGCGTTTCTCCAGCGGGAGCAGCGCCACTTTGGTGCGAGGCCGGCGCCGCTCGTCCCCAACCACACCCCGCGGCACAAAATCGGTTGCCGGCCGTGGCGGCGGGATGATCGCGCCGCGGCCGCCGAGATACCGGTCGATGGCCACGGCGGCCTTCTTGGCCGAGGCCACCGCCTCCACCACCGAGGCCGGGCCGGTAGCCGCATCGCCGGCTACGAAGACACCCGCCACGTCTGTGGCCAGCTCGTCGTTCGCCCTCACCGTGCCGCCACGCGCCAGCTCCAGCCCGAAACCCGCCGGCACGTCCGGCTGCTGGCCGATGGCGACAATCAGGTTATCACAAGGCAAAGTAAATTCGCTGCCCGGAATGGGCTCGGGTCTGGCCCGGCCGCTGGCATCCGGCG
>JACIYD010000279.1 GCA_014360105.1 Clostridia bacterium | reverse complement strand
GGATTGAGGCGTACGTCACCCGCTATTCGGTATGGCGCAAATCCTTAAAACGCTTGGCCTTGGTCTCGTAGCGCGGGAGGCTGCCGTAGGGGCAGATTTCCAGGCGGAAATGGAGGTTCGTTTTCAGCCATAGTTCTTGCAGGAGCTTTTCTTGCAGGTCCGTCTTTTGTTTTGCCTCGACTGCGGGCAAAATCTCCACGCGCAAGAGAAGGTCATCCGCGTCGCCTTTCTTGCGCACTACCAGTTCGTATTCATCGCCCAGTTCGGCAAAGCCCCGTACTACCTCTTCTACCGCAACGGGGCTGAAAAGCACGCCTTTCACCTTGGTAATATGGTCGATCCGTCCGTGCACTCCACCCATGGCCAGGCGAAAAGTGCGGCCGCAGGCGCAAGGGCCGCCCCACATGGTCACGTCCTTGGTGTCGTAGCGTACACACGGCTGTGCCTTCCGGTCGAAGGAGGTAAGCACCAGTTTGCCCAGCCTGCCCGGTTCCTCGACCGGTTCCCCGCTTTCCAGGTCCAGGAGTTCCGCCAGGAAAAAGCCCTCGTTGACGTGGAGGCCGCCCGGCTGGGCGCTGCACTCATACCCCCAGGGCCCAAGTTCTGTGCCGCCGGCGTGGTCGTAAACCCTGGCACCCCAGGCCTCTTCCAGGCGCTTCTTGGTGCTCGGGATGCTCGCGCCCGGCTCGCCCGCGCAGACGATCTTCTGAATACCCAGAGAACGCGGGTCTATGCCCAGCTTCTCCCGGCAAACCGTGGCCATGTTCAGCGCATAGGTGGGGGTGGCCATGAAGGCGGTAGGCCGGAGTTCCTTCATCTTCAAGAGCCTTTCTTCGGTGCTCATTCCTCCCCCCGGGATTACCTCGCAGCCGATCTTCTCGCTGGCATAGTGCCCCTGCCAGTAGGCGATGAACACGTTATAGGGAAAGGGGATGAAGACTCTGTCGTCCTTGCGAAAACCCATCGCCCAAAGGATGTAGGCCCAGCACTCGCTGCACCATTCCCAGTCCTCCCAGGTATCCGGCTGGTAGATGGGCTGGCCGGTGGTGCCGCTGGTCTGGTGGAACACCGTGACCTCGGCCAGCGGCACACAGAGGCTCCTGCCGTAGGGCCAAGGGTCCCGGGCTTGCGCCTCCCGGTAGTGGGCCTTTTCCGCCAAGGGTACCCGACGGATATCCTCCCAGGTCCTGAGGTCCGCGGGGGTAATCCCTGCTTTATCGTAAATCTCCCGGTACATGGGCGAACGCTCGTAGGCCCAAGTAAAAATCTGCTTGAACTTGCGGAACTGGAACTGCCTCAGCTTTTCCCGGGGCATGGTTTCCAGCACCGGGTTCCAGTAGGGGCTGGCTGCCAACTACTTCTCCCTCTCTTTCCGGGGCAGTCTCGTCCCCCTCCTAGGAGACTAAGCTAAATACTGCCTTAAAAATCAGGCCCTTCCGTCAAAAATCAGGCCCTTCGGTCGCAGATTAAACAATCTGCGAATACCTTGAATGCCAGGATATCTCTGGTACAGGGTCGGGGCACAGGCTATGTTAGCGCCGAACTTTCGGTCAGGATCCCCCTCCGTATCAGGTCTTCGCTTACATAATCCAAACCCAGTTTGTCCAAAGTTTCTTTTGTAGGGATACCTTCCTTATTCCATCCTCTGAATTTGTAATACTCATCTAAGAGCTTGGCTTCGTACTCGGGAAATCTTCTCTTCCAATGATCCTCCGGGGGCTTTTCCTCACTCCTTCTCAATCCTCTCCTTACATTAATGGCTCTAATCAAATTTCGGTTCCTGGTGGCTATTTCCCATAGCCCGTCTTCATCAAGGTCCATCCCCGTCGCTAATGAGATTAAACGGGGTAAATTGTGTATGTGATAGGGAGGTTTATAGGCAAATGCCGACAAACCGGCGCAGATCCCGGTGCAGTCATCAATGTAGTGCATAATCTCCTGCCACTCAACAAGTGCACAAACTACATCAATAGGGGGGTAAAATGGAAACGAGTGTTCTCCGCGTGGTTCCCACTCCAAAACAAACTGCTTAAACTTTTCAGCATATTTATCAGGAGGTTGGATCCAATCCTTTAAGAACTCTTCTTTCTCCTCTTTGGAAAGATACACTTGGGGGATCTGCCCTTCAATTTGGGTAATGTTTATCTTCTCGCCGGTAGCCCACATAAGGAAATAAATGGGATTCAGCATTCCTAGCTTGATGGGTATCTGCTCATGTTTCTTAATAGTGTTATGATCGTACGCCTCTGCGCCCTTGCCAATCCGCCGGGCTGCCCAATAAACGCCATTGGCCAAAACATCTCCTATCCCTTCTCGCCTAACAATTTTATCAAGCAGCCAGAAGAACCTCTCCTCATTATGAGACGGAAATCCCGGCATGTCCTCGTCCGTCAAGATACCCGCTTCATAAAGCTCAATGGCAAAGGCGATAACTTGCGGTGTTGAGTACCCGTCCACTCCATACTCGTGAGCGTAAGCATTGATTCTAAAACCGAAATCCAGGTCGGACATGGCCGCCATGGTGTAAGTGAGTTTCGAGAAGCATTTTAGGATGTAGTTGGGATATCCCGGGTAGGAAATGAATCCTGCACATTTAAGCGGACAGTTATAGCAACTTACTAACCGCTTCCTTACTCTTTCGGTGATCTCTGCCCACTTCTCTTCGATTTCTTTGTTCCAAAAATCTGGTCTCCTATAACGGGCATTTCCCCAGGCGAAACTTGCGGTATGCCATGCCTCATCGTGTACTGCCATCTCTTGGGGTGACCCAAGCGTGGCGTGAATGGGCTGCACCCCCTTGATTGGATTATTTAGCCGGCGCTGGATAAATTCCAGCACTTCGTTACAAAGCTCTATAAACTCAGCCGGTTGGGCAATATTGATGTCCTTTGTGCCGCGAACAACTATCGCCTTTAACCCTTTGTCTCCCATAACGGCGCCTATTCCTAAGCGACTGGCACTGCCCCTGGTAGTCTCGATGGAGGCAAAATAGACTCTATTTTCGCCGGCCAGTCCGATAGCTATTGCCTGTGCTTTGGGCTCCTTCAA
>JACIYD010000278.1 GCA_014360105.1 Clostridia bacterium | reverse complement strand
GTGAGTCGGCGTCTCTCTATCCAAGGAGGGAAAGTAGTGGAGGAGAGCGCAGGATAGGGGAGGGAGGAGGTCTGAAGCCCCGCCCTTGTGGGTGTGGGGCTTTTGTGTTAGAATGGCTGCCGGAGCAGCGGAGGGATATGAAGATGGCGGAAGAAATGCTAGATGAAGCGTACGACGCGAGCCAGATCCAGGTGCTGGAGGGCGTGGAGGCCGTTCGGCGCCGCCCCGGCATGTATATCGGCGACACCGGGCCGGCGGGACTGCATCACTTGGTCTACGAGGTGGTAGATAACAGTATTGACGAGGCCTTGGCCGGTTTTTGCACGCGCATCGACGTTGTCGTGCACCGCGGGGAGGCGGTGACGGTAAGCGACAACGGCCGCGGTATCCCGGTGGACACCCACCCCGGCACCGGTCGGCCGGCGGTGGAGGTGGCGTTGACGATGCTCCACGCCGGCGCTAAGTTCGGCGGCAAGGGTTATCGCGTGAGTGGCGGACTCCACGGAGTGGGCGTTTCCGTGGTCAATGCTTTGTCCGCACGGCTGGTGGTAGAGGTTAAGCGGGGCGGCCAGCTTTTCCGCCAGGAGTTCAGGCGCGGCCGTGCCGTAAGCGAGCTAACGGCGGTGGGTCCGGCTGAGGGTACGGGCACGACGATTACCTTCTGGCCGGATCCGGAGATTTTTCCCAGTATTAAGTTCGAGTACGAAACTTTGGCCGACCGGTTGCGCGAGCTCTCCTTTCTTAACCGGGGCCTTCTGATTACGCTCTCCGACGAGCGAGTGGACAGGCGGGAAACCTTCAGCCACGACGGCGGGGTTGTTGATTTTGTGCGTTACTTGAACGACGGCCGCGAACCGGTTTATGAGGAACCGATTTATTTGGCCGCGGAGAGGGAGGGGGTGGTGGTGGAGCTGGCAATGCAGCACCACGAAGGCTATGTGGAAAACATCCTCTCCTATGCGAACAATATCCACACCCGCGAGGGAGGCACGCACGAGACCGGTTTTAAAGCGGCGCTAACCCGGCTGGTCAACGACTACGCGCGGCGCTTCAACCTGATTAAGGATCAGACTGTGCTTGCAGGCGAGGATATCCGCGAAGGCTTGACCGCGGTATTGAGTGTGAAAGTCCCGGAGCCCCAGTTTGAGGGCCAGACCAAGACGCGGCTGGGCAACGGCGAGGTAAAAGGGATCGTGGAATCTGTAGTCGGTGAGAGTCTGGCCGCCTTTCTTGAGGAAACGCCGTCTATTGCGCGGCGCATTGTAGAAAAGGCTTTGGTGGCCGCGCGCGCGCGGGAAGCGGCCCGTAAAGCCAGGGAATTGACGCGGCGCAAGGGCGCGCTCGAGGTGGCGGCCTTACCCGGCAAATTGGCGGACTGTACGGTACGGGACCCGGCGCAGGCGGAACTCTACCTGGTAGAGGGGGACTCCGCCGGCGGCTCGGCCAAGCAGGGCCGCGACCGGCGCTTTCAGGCGATCCTGCCCCTACGGGGGAAGATTCTTAACGTGGAAAAGGCGCGATTGGATAAGATCCTGGGTAACGAAGAGATTCGCGCCATGATTACCGCCATGGGCACCGGGGTGGGCGAGGACTTTGACCTGCGGCGGGCGCGCTATCATAAACTAATCGTCATGACCGATGCCGACGTCGACGGGGCGCACATCCGCACTCTCCTCCTTACCTTCCTTTACCGCTACATGCGGCCGTTGATTGAGGCGGGCTACGTTTATATCGCCCAACCGCCGCTCTACCGGGTCACTAAAGGCAAGAAGGAGTACTACGTTTACAGCGACCAGGAGCTGGAAGAACTCTTAAAGCAGCTCGGGCGCCAGGGCGTAAGCATCCAACGCTACAAGGGCCTTGGGGAGATGAACCCGGAGCAGTTGTGGGAAACAACGATGAGCCCGGAAAACCGCACCATGTTGCGCGTATCGGTACGTGATGCGGCGGAGGCGGATCGGATGTTTAGCATTCTCATGGGTGATCGGGTGGAGCCCCGCCGCCGCTTTATCGAGGACCACGCGCGTGAGGTGAGGAACCTTGACGTGTAACCGCCTGCCAGCAGGTGCCGTCGCGAAGAGGGTGGGAAGATGACGCGAGATGCGAGTAGGGTTTTGGCCGTAGACCTCGAAGAAGAGATGCGCCGGTCCTATATCGATTACGCCATGAGCGTCATCGTGGGCCGGGCGCTGCCCGATGTGCGGGACGGTTTGAAGCCGGTGCACCGCCGCATCTTGTACGCCATGTATGAGGCGGGCATGGGTCCGGACAAGCCGCATAAGAAGGCGGCACGCGTGGTGGGCGACGTGCTGGCACGTTATCACCCGCACGGAGATGCTGCCGTTTACGAGAGTATGGTTCGCTTGGCCCAAGATTTCGCGACGCGCTACCCCCTAATCGACGGTCACGGCAATTTCGGGTCGCTCGACGGGGATGCGCCGGCGGCGATGCGCTATACCGAGGCGCGCCTTTCGCCCCTGGCGATGGAGTTGCTCCGCGACATCGAGAAGGAAACGGTAGACTTTGTCCCCAACTACGACGGCTCGCAAGAGGAACCGGTGGTCCTGCCGGCGCGGGTGCCGAACCTGCTCATTAATGGCAGTGCGGGTATTGCCGTGGGTATGGCAACGAACATTCCGCCGCACAATCTGGGCGAAGTCATCGACGCCCTGGTGGCGCTCATCGACGACCCCGACCTGGACGAGGCGACGCTTTTCCGTCTTATTCCCGGCCCGGATTTTCCCACCGGCGGCCTCATCGTCGGCCGGGAGGGCATTGCTCAGGCGTATCGTGAGGGCAAGGGCAGCCTGCGCATGCGCGCGCGGGTGAAATTGGAGACAGAGGGCGGGCGCAACCGCTTGGTGGTCACGGAGATTCCCTACCAGGTGAACAAGGCCAACCTGGTGGAGAAAATCGCCGAACTGGTGCGCGAAAAGAAGATTGAGGGGATTACCGACCTGCGCGACGAATCCGACCGCAACGGGCTGCGGGTAGTCTTAGACCTGCGCCGTGACGCCAACCCCCGTGTCCTCCTGCGCCAGCTTTACAAGCATACGCCCCTTGAGGAAACC
>JACIYD010000277.1 GCA_014360105.1 Clostridia bacterium | reverse complement strand
GAGGTTATGGTCCAGGGAGAGCCCCGCGTTGGCGAGGAAGTCACCCTGCCTGCTCCCGGGGGAGGGTTTCGCTACTTCTTAGCTGATGCCGTTCCGTGGCGCAGCCCGCAGGGGAAGGTGGCCGGCGGCATGCTGGTCTTGCGAGACATAACGGCGCGCAAGATGGCTGAGGCCAGTCTTGAGGAGATGGCCATCCACGACGCCCTCACCGGCCTTTTCAACCAGCGTTACTTCAGCCAGAGGTTGGAGGAGGAGGTGAGAGAGGCCCTTGAGCACGGCACAGGCCTTGCCCTGATCATGCTGGATGTGGATTACTTCAAGTTGTATAACGACACCTGGGGTCACCCCAAGGGAGACGAAGTACTGAAGCAACTGGCACAGGTTTTGTCCCGCTCGGTGCGTCGTGGGGATGTGGCGGCTCGCTACGGAGGCGACGAGTTCGCGGTGATCCTGCCTGGTGCCGACCGCGCTACCGCCGCCGAGGTGGCGCGCCGCATCCGCGACGTGGTGGAAAAGACCCCCTTTGAGGGCCGGGAAGTGCTGCCCGACGGACGGGTCACCGTTTCGGTTGGGGTGGCCTGTTTCCCCGAAGCGCAATCCGCGGCTGAACTCCTGAGGCGGGCGGACGAGGCCATGTACGAGGCCAAGTGGGCCACCCACAGCCGGGTAGAAAGCCTTTTGGCGCCGATGCGGGAGCTGCAGGACAGCCTGGATGCCGGTACGGAGTGGATGCTATCGGGATTGAGCGCGGTGCTGCAGGCGGTGGAGGTGTACGACCGTTACACCTACCGCCACTGCCAGCAGGTGATGCGCTACAGCGACTGGGTTGCCCAGGAAGCAGGTCTGGACCAGCAGGACAGGCAGCTGCTGCGCCTGGCCGCGTTTCTGCACGATGTGGGCAAGGTTTGCGTTCCCTTAAAACTCTTAACCAAGCCGGGGAGGCTGGAACCCGAAGAGTGGGAACAGGTGCGCCGACACCCGGTGTACGGCGCCGCGCTGCTAAGGGCTTTTCAGGCCCTGGACCCGGTGGTGAAGGCGGTCTTGCACCACCACGAACGGTGGGACGGAAGCGGATACCCCTTAGGGCTGAAAGGTGAGGACATCCCGTTCTTCGCCCGGGTCATCGCCGTGGCCGACAGCTTCGACGCCATGCTCTCGCAACGGCCGTATCGGAAACCCCTGGGTCTGGTCCAGGCCCTCGGGGAGATCGAGGCCGGCGCGGGAGGGCAGTTCGACCCGGAGGTAGCCGGGATGTTCCTGCGCGCCTACCGGCTCAGATGGGGAGCTTCTCTACCCCCCCAGACACAAACGGGACGGTCGCCGAGGACCTTCAGGCACAGCCATGGAGCGAAAGCTAAGACCCGGCGAACCGGGCGAAGGCACGTTCAAGGGAGGTCGATAGCATGCGGTTTGGGCTCGGCAGGAGCATCGGCAGCCGGCTATTCATCATTCTCCTCATCCTTTCCCTCGTGCCGGCAGCCGGAATCAGCTTGGTATTCTATTTGGAGTTCTCCCAGTCGCTGCACCAGGACGGTATGGCCAAGCTCGGCCTGGTGGCAGAGAAATATGCCGAGGGCCTTGATCTGTGGCTGGCAGCCCACCAGCGAAAGGTGGAAGCCCTGGCAAGCCTTCCCGCGTTGACCAGCCTCGACCCCGCTGTCGCCCTACCGGTGCTGCGGGAATTTGCCACCAAGGATCAGGAGGCAGAGTTTTACTTCCTGGCCCGACTGGACGGCACCCGGTGGCGCTCGGACGGTTCCCAAGACAACATTTCCGACCGCGAGTACTTCCAGCGCTTCTCAAAGGAAAAGAAGGTCCTATGGTCCAGGGCCGAGCACTCCAAGGCCACGGGCGCACCCCGGGTGGTGGTGGTCGCGCCGGTCTATCGCCCGGACGGGATCCTGGCCGGGCTTGCCGGCATGGCCCTCTCCCTTAACCGGCTCAACGAGTACGTATCCCGGCTTTCCATCGGCGGCACGGGCTACCCCTACATCGTGGACTCCGAGGGCCTGTGCATCGCCCACCCCGTGAGAGAAAACGTTCTTAAGCTCAACATAACTCGTTCCGGATCGGAAAGCCTGGACCGGGCGGCGCAGGCGTTGCTGGCCAAGAAAAGGGGTGTAGAACGCTACGTCTGGGAGGGGGTGGACAAGTACGTGGCCTCTGCGCCTGTAGGCACCACGGGCTGGCTGGTAGTGGCCACCCAGCCCATCAAGGAGTTTCTGGCGGGGATAAGGCTGGCTACCGCCGTAGCCCTGATCGCCCTGGCAGCCGTGGCCGCAGCAGCGGTGCTGCTGGCCCTTCTCCTCTCCCGGCAGATCGGCCGGCCGGTGGCCGAGCTATCCCGCCAGGCCGAGGTGCTGGCCACGGGAAACCTGGCGGTGGAGATGAGGGCCTCCGGTTTTGGCGAGGTAGAGGTGCTGCGGGGGAGCCTTACCCGGGTAGTGGGCGGCCTAAGGTCCATAGTGGGCTCGGTGAGGGAAGGAATAGGCTCCCTGGAGGAGGCGGTCAACGAGATCTCCAGCGCTGCCACCACCACGGCCCAGGTCGCCCAGCAGGTGGCGGAGAACGTGGGGCAGATTTCCGCCGGCGCGGAAGAGATGTCGGCCAATGCCAGCGCTATCTCCCAGGCTAGCGGCAGCACGGCGGCCAAGATTGAAGAGCTCACCGCCAGAGTGGAGGAAATTTCCAGGCTCACGCACGGCGCGGCTGACCGGACCAGGGAGGGAGAGAAGGCCCTGGAGCGCCTTGCGGCGGGGCTTACCGAGGCGGCCCGCCAGGGCGAGGTTACCCAGCGGATAGTGGAGGAGCTAACGCGGAAGACAGGGCAGGTTAAGGATATCGCCGCGGTGATAACCGGCATAGCGGAGCAGACTAACCTGCTGGCCCTCAACGCGGCTATAGAGGCCGCCCGGGCCGCCGACCACGGCCGGGGGTTTGCCGTGGTGGCGGAAGAGGTGCGCAAGCTGGCCGAGGAGTCTAGCCGCCGCGCGGACGACATTGCCGGCCTTACCCAGGAAGTGGGCGGCGACATCGAGAAGGCCGCTTTTGCAGTGGCCTCTACCGTGCGCCTCTTGGCCGAGCAACAGAAGC
>JACIYD010000276.1 GCA_014360105.1 Clostridia bacterium | reverse complement strand
ATCTGGCTCCCGTCCTCCACTTTGCGCTGCGCCTACTTCGGCGAGCTTCTGCCGTGCCGCTCCCTTTCATTGGGAGCTTTTGCCAAGGAAACACAATAACTCCTTACCCAGAATATAGTAACCCCGAGAGATTTTCTTTTTCTGGGAAGGGTGGCCATGACTATTGGCAACCACAAGCTCGGGCTGCGAGAGACAACCGCTCTCGTAATCGGAGCAGTCATCGGGGCAGATATATACGTTTGCGCCTCTTTCGGAGCACAGTACCTCGGGCCCGCCGGCCTTCTAGCGTGGGCTGCCGCTGCCGCAATCGCCTTATGCATTGCCCTATGTCTTGCTCAATGCGCCTGGCGAATTCCAGTCACCGGCGGTCCGTACGCCTACGTGAATTTGGTCCTGGGAACCCGCTGGGGCTTCCTCGCCGGCTGGGCCCAACTGATGGCCGAGCTCATGGCCCTGGCTGCCTACCCCGCCGCCCTGGCCAGGTACATTCCCCTTCCCGGCCAGGAGGGAAAAATAGCCACGCTTGTTTTTCCGGCCACCGTGATCCTCTTTCTGACCATAATCAACTACTTCGGCACCGTACCCGCCGCCCGGGTGAATACCGCCCTTACAGCAGCCAAGCTGGTGCCTCTAGTTCTGTTTATCAGCCTGGGAGCCTTATTTGTAGTCCTCTATCCCCAGCAGGTGTCCGCCAATCTCCATCCGTTCTTGCCTTTTGGCTGGAGCGGTTTCGGTGAAGCATTGGTCCTCGTATTCTGGGCTTATGCTGGCTTCGAGCATGCCACCTTCCCGGCCCGAGAAATCCAACATCCCAGCCGCACCATTCCCCTGGCCCTGATTACCGGGATGGGTATAGCGACGTTTATCTATCTCAGCGTAACCTTCACCATCTCTGCCGTCTTGCCCTGGCGTGACCTCATAGCCAACCCCAATCCCTTAAGTGAGGCTTTTTCCCAAATGGCAGCCGCCATCTGGCCGGCAATTGCCTCCTGGGCCGCGCTGGTTATGACCGTGGGTGCCGTTCTCTCCATAGCCGGCGCCGACGAAACCGGAACACTCTCCACCTCTTGGCTTATTTTTGCCTTCGCTGCCGATGGGCACCTGCCTGCGTTTCTGGCCCGGTTGCATCCCCGTTACCAGGTTCCCCACGTAGCCCTCATCATGCAAAACATGGTTGTTTTTGCCATCTGCGTTTTGCTTCCTCTGGAAAGCCTCATCCGGGCCACGGCTTTTCTCTTGGGCATAGTCTACCTTCTCACTTGTGCGGCTGCCTGCAAGCTTAATGCCTCGGCCCCTGCCCCCGGCATTCTGGGGTGCCGTATCCTGCCCTACGCCGGAGCCGTGCTTTGCCTGTTGCTGTTAAGCCAGGTTCGGGCTCCCGAAATGGCCGCGGGCCTTTTATTGCTCCTTCCTGCCTTGGTAGCAAGAAGCATCTTTAAACCGAAGCGCAACGTAGAACTCTTTCAGTACACCCAGAGCCGCTCTTACCAATTACGCTGGATAAACGAATATCACCGCCGTTTCCTCGCCCAGTTATACCTCTGGATCACAAGCATCAAGCTTAACCGCCTCCGTATGCGATGCCCTTAGGTGAGGGGCAGCGTACGTCCGTCGCGCTTCTCCCGCACCGCCGGGCAGTACCGCCCGGGCCACCAAAAGTTCCTTCGGGAAGGGAACTGTTGAGATCGGTGACACCGATGATTGTTATGCCGGCCTTGTCCCCGGCATACATTTTTTTCGGCAGGTAAACTTCGGGCAGGAGGGCCAAGGCCCGGCTCTGATCTTCGGCCTAACATTCCGCGCCCTTTGCCGGCAAACCTTGAACTATGCGGCCCTTCACCAACACTTTGAAGGTGAAGTGATGGCTCTGTTTTTCGCCTTCTTTGGGATGCTTTGCTGGGGCCTGGCCCCCCTTTTTGGGAAACTAGGGTTGCGGGGAACCAGTCCTGTTATCGCATTGAGTTTGCGCACGATGATTGCGGCGGGGCTGATAGCAATCTGGACCCTGAGTTTTGGCGGTGTCTACCAGTTGCGCCAGGTTGCTCCCCGCAATATGTTCTTTATCACCATTGAGGCCATGCTGGCCACCCTCGTCGGCGATTTGGCCTACTTTGCCGCCCTCAAGTACGGCAATATCAACCAGGTCACGCTGATCTTAGCGGCTTCACCTTTAATTACCATCATAACCGCTCACTTTGTCTTGGGCGAGAGGCTTACACCTCCTCAGATGCTAGGAGCCTTCCTGATCACGGCAGGGCTCTTCTTCGTTGGGTTCGAGGCAAAATACTAATTCCGTCCTTCAGGAACTCTGCATAAAACTGCCGCATATACCAGGTAAGGTAATAACTTGACGGCAGGAGGTAAGCTGTCTTGCCCGCCTATTTCCAGGCCTACCCGTCTGTGGTGGTCCCCAACGCCCTGGTAAATCATGTTCGCTCCGCCGCGCCCATTCTTGGCGCCCTGGAAGAATATACCCGCCAGCAAACGGTCCGCTTTCACATGCCCGGGCACAAGGGAGGACATGGTGCCGATCCGCTCATTACGGGCCTTCTGGGACGAAAAGTTTTTGCCCACGACGTAACCAATGTTCCGGGGATGGATGACCTGCACCAGGCAACGGAGGCTATCTGCCTGGCGCAAGACCTTGCTGCCGCCACCTTCGGGGCAGAGGCCACTTACTTCCTGATTAACGGGGCTTCCTGCGGCCTGCAGGCTCTGGTGATGGCCGTTTGCAACCCCGGCGACAAGGTACTTGTACCGCGCAACCTGCACCGCTCCCTGCTCGGCGGCTTGATCTTAAGCGGTGCCTCTCCTGTATTCTTTGCGCCTACCTATGACCCCGATCTGGGCATTCCCCTGGCCGTATCCCCCCAAACCATCGCCAACGCCCTTGCCAGGCACCCCGATGCCCGGGCCGCCTTCGTAGTAAACCCTACCTATCACGGCATTGCCTCAGATCTTGCGGCCATCGCGGATATCGTCCATGCCTACAACATTCCCCTCCTTGTTGACGAGGCCCACGGAGCACACTTGCGCTTCCATGAGGCCCTGCCCCCCTGCGCCTTGGGTCAGGGAGCCGATGCCTGCGTCCAGGGCA
>JACIYD010000275.1 GCA_014360105.1 Clostridia bacterium | reverse complement strand
CCAAGGCCGGTTGGGAGACCAGGGCGCTCCTTTTCATCTTGATCCACCTCTGGGGGGGGCGGTGGTCTTCGTGGTCGCGGCGGTCGGCGGCGCGGCCATGGCCGCGGGCGAGGGAACCGCACGGGATCTTCTCCTCGTGCTGGTTCCCGTAACACCGTGAGGTGCTAACCAGCTCTTGCAAGCAACTCCTCAGGCTTCCGCCCCAGGGCAGAGAAAGCGAGAAAGACTTTTTTATGAGCGCCGACTCTAGCATAGGAGGCTGCACTGATGGCGGTGCTGGCGGCAAGGCTACCATGAGTTTGTTCGAGCGCAGGTTTGGGGTTTCAACCTATGATGTGGACCACCTCGTAGATTTGCGAGAGCTCCTCCAGGACGTTTTTGATGCTCAGTCAATTCCGGCCTAGGACAGCCGGCGTCTCAGAAGCGAAGCCAGACTCAGAGCTAGCTAGAGGGCAGTACGAGAGGCAACGGTCTGACCGGGAGAGAAACGGCGTGTAAGGCAGTCATGGGGCTTAGTAATTACGCCTTGGGACACAGGGCGTCGCTGGTGCCGCTCTTTAAAGAAAGAGGGGACTTGATTCTGGCAGCCGCTATGCTTAAATAGATATAACGATCTAATGTTCTGGTGTTCAGCTCAGCGACTTCCGAGACCTTGCAGGAGGTGTGCAAGATGCACAGTGGGCAAAAAAGGGTCCGACGCTCTGTGCTCTTTGGGATGCTGCTTCTGATCCTGGCAGCGGCACTGCTTTTCGGCGGCTGCGGCAAGGGCGCGCCTGAAGCTTCGGTACCGGCCCAGCCGGGGGCCGAGAGCGGGTCTGCGCCACCGGAACGGGCCAAAGAGGTCATTCTGGCCACTACTACCAGTACTTACGACAGCGGCCTTCTGGACTTTCTTCTTCCGGTTTTCGAGCAGAAGACAGGCTACAAGGTAAAGCCCATCGCGGTGGGCACCGGCCAGGCCCTGAAGATGGGCGAGGAAGGCAACGCGGACGTGCTGCTGGTGCATGCCCCGACGGCCGAGAGGCCTCTGGTGGAAAAGGGCATCGTTACTAATTACCGCCTGGTCATGCACAACGATTTCATCCTGGTCGGGCCGCCGGGGGATCCGGCCGGCATTAAGCAGACCAAGACGGCTATTGAGGCGATGCAGCGGCTTGCCGCCCGCAGGGCCATCTTCGTTTCGCGGGGGGACGACTCTGGTACCCATAAGAAGGAGAAAGAGCTTTGGCAGGAGGCCGGGGTCCAGCCGGGCGGTGAGTGGTATGTGAATGCCGGCGCCGGCATGGGTCAGACCCTCAACATCGCCTCAGAGCGGGGAGGCTACACCCTCACCGACCGTGGTACCTACCTGGCGCTCAAGAAGAACCTCCGCCTGGAGGTAGCGCTGGAAGGGGATCCGCTGCTGCTAAACATCTATCATGTGATGCAGGTGAACCCGGAGAAGTTCCCCAATCTTGACATCAACGCCGCGGGCGCGCAAGCCTTCGTGGAGTTTATGGTTTCCCCGGAGGGCCAAAAGCTCATCGGCGAATTCGGCAAGGACAAGTACGGGGAGCCGCTGTTCTTCCCTGATGCCGGCAAGCAGGAGGCGGAACTGGGCGCCGGTGCCGGGAAATGAAAATCAACGATCCCGCGCGCGAAGCCTCGAAACTCAGTGCCTTAGGGAGCGCCTTGGCGAAACGCGTTGCTGACGGTGGCCAACGATCGCCGGACTTGAGTGCCAACAGGCACCACTCGGAAGCATTCCCCGCGGGAGCGCTTGGCCGAATTGCGGGGGGCTGCAGGCCGCCGGTTTCCGTCGGAACCTAGGCTAGCGTAGACAGGACAAGCGCCGCCAAGAGAGGAGGAGCATAGTGAAAGGGACATCGCCTGGTCGCCGCTTCAGGGAATGGGCCCTTCTCTTGAGCCTCGTTTGCCTCTTCCCGGTTTTGGGGACCGCCTGTAACAGGAACGGCAGCGGGACTGCGCCGACCACGCCAACCGGCTCGCCCGCTCGGGAGAACGTACTTTTTGAGGTCACCGCTCCGGACGGCCGGAGCGTGACTTTTACCGCCAACGAACTAAGGGAATTACCCCTCACCACCATCATGGTAGAAGGCAAGCCAGAGGAGGGCCCGGCCCTGGTCGAAGTACTGCGGAAAGCCGGCGTCGGCGAATTCGAACAGGTCACCCTGATGGGAGACGGTGCACCTCTTACCCTTACGCGGGAGCAAGTTACCTCCGAGGTAATTCTGGACTTCGCCAACCGAGGTACCGTGAAGCTCGCCGCGCCCAACGTACCCAAGAATGAATGGGTTAAGGATGTTACCAAGATCAAGGTGGACTGAAATGCGGGTTCTAATCGGAATCGACGACACCGACAATCTGGAAAGCCGTGGCACCGGCTACCGTGCCCGCCGACTGGGAGCCTGGCTTATGGCCTCCGGCCTTGCCAGGTTGAAGGGAATTACGAGGCATCAACTTCTGGTGGACGCCGCCATTCCCTATACCTCGCATAACAGCTCCGCCTGCCTGCAAGTGATCACCGAGAGCCGCCTGGTTGACGAATTGGTCCGTTCTTGCCGGGACTACCTGCGGCGCGAGAGCGCCGCGGGCGCGGACGCTGGCTTGTGTTTGGTCCAGGAGGACAGGGTTGGTCCCATCCTTCAGGACTTTGGCCGCCAGGCTCAGACCCGGGTATTAGACCGGTCGGCAGCTCTGCAATTGGCCGAGGACGAGGAAATATTGCTTGAGGGCCTGACGGGCGACGGGGGTGGGATAATCGGGGCCCTGGCAGCGGTGGGCCTGCGAGCCACCGGGAACGACGGGCGGTTTATCTGGCTGCCCCGCCTGCGGGAACTCCAAGGAGTATACACGGCTGGCCAACTGTTGTCCACAACCGGCATCGAGGAGATTGCCACTTTGCATGGTATTAGGCCCCCGGACACAGCGCGGATCGATTTGGGCTCCTGGGCTCGCCCGATTCTGCGCGGAGGTAAGGCTGTACTTTTGGTTGAGGAGGTCGAAGACGATGCCGCAGGCGAGTGGCGCGTGGTCCCTAAAGAGGTCATCAAGCAGTATTGAAGTACGCAAGGGGCTCGCCTGGTCGGAACTTTTGCTGCTTGTCGGA
>JACIYD010000274.1 GCA_014360105.1 Clostridia bacterium | reverse complement strand
GCTCCGGCGGGCTCACGGCCGAGGCGCCGTCCCTGGCGCCGCGGCCGCTCCGGCCCTCCCTGGCCTCCGGCCCGCCTCCGCCCTCGCCCTCGCGCAAGTTCGGCTCACCGCGACGCTCAAGTCTCTCGCTGTGAGCCAAAGACCGCCCGACAAAAGTGGGGATACGCCAGGGGGCGCGGCCCTTGACGGGATGGCCTGTCCGTGTTACCATCGCGCCGCGGAGGGAGCCGCCTTGTGGTGGGAGCAACTGCACCGGCTGGGGCTGGCCGTGGTGGGGGTGGCGCCTGTCGATGCCGACGCGGCGCTCGCCGTCCTGCTGGCACGGCGCCAACGCCAAGGGATTTATCCTCCTTTTGTCAGCTCCGACCCCTGGCTGAGAGCCGACCCGCGCCGTTTCTGGCCGCGGGCCAAAACCGTCATCAGCGTGGCCGTAACCTATCCCGGCCGGGTCGAGGAGAAACCGTCGGTGGGCCTTTATGGTCTGGTAGCGCGCAGCATGCGCGGCCGGGACTATCACCGACTGGTAAAAGAAAAACTGGCTGCCTTGGCAGCACTCCTGGCAAGTGAGATCGGAACCTTTGCCTGGCAGGCCTGGGTGGATACGGCACCCCCGGTAGAGCGCTGGTTGGCCCGCCGCGCAGGCCTCGGATTTTTTGGCAAGAATTGTTGTCTGATCCATCCGGATCTCGGTTCCTGGTTCTGGCTGGGGGAACTGGCGCTCGACCGCGAACTGCCGCCCGGACAGCGGCCGCCCGCCGTGCCGGCGCGCGACGGGGAGTGCGGCTCTTGCCAGCGCTGCCTTGAGGCGTGCCCCACCGGTGCCTTATGCGCGCCCTATGAACTCGATCCCTACCGCTGCCTCTCCTACCTCACCCAGGCCCGGGAGACCATTCCCAGGCCTTACCGCTCCTTGTTAGGTCTGCGCCTTTTCGGCTGCGACACCTGCCAGGAGGTCTGCCCCTACAACCATTCGCCGTCAAAAAGCGCGAGTGCACCGCCCTCCTGGTTGCCTCTAGAAGCGCTCTTGCTGCCGGACCGGAAGAGACGGCGCCTGCTTGCCGGTACGGCGCTGGCCTGGCGCGGGGGCGCTGTCCTCGCCCGCAATGCCGCCGTAGTACTTGGCAACAGCGGTCGGCCGGAGGCGGTCGCCCTTCTCCGCCTCGCCCTGGCCCACCCAAGGCCGATGGTACGCGCACATGCCGCCTGGGGTCTCGGCCGCCTGGGGACGGCAGAAGCAGTAAAAGCACTCAAGAGCGCTCTGGCCTCCGAGGAGGAAACGGCCGTGCGGCAGGAGATCGAAGCAGCGCTCGCCGATCCGGGCAAGAATAGTTAAATAGCAAGTGCTAGGCGCGCAAGAACTTAAAGGCCTCCGGATGATCGAGGAAGGCCTGGTAAAGGGTCTTATTCTTAACGACTTCTGTCGGCTGGCTCAGGTTAGGCGCGGGGACCAGCTTGAGGCCCACAGAGTTATGGTAGTTCGGGTTGCGAATGAACTCCGTCCGACCGTTTTCGTCTTCGATACAGTAATAGGCGGCTCCCCGTTTGTTGCGAAAGGGTTCGTAGAGAGAGGGGAAGTCGGCGGCCACCAGATTGGCCATTACCAGGAAATCCTCCCCGGGGTTCACGGTGACGTGCCCGTAGTTCGGCGGTACGTAGACCTTGTCCCCCTTTTTCGCCTCAACGGCGATGATCTCCTCCACGTCTCCGCTGCGGCTGTTTTTTTGCAAAAGATAAAGGGCCTCGCCGGAAAGCACCTCGTAGTATTCCGGAAAGGTCTCGTCCTTTGCGTCCGGTTTGAGGGCGTGAAAATGCCCGACAGTTTTTACGAATTCACGGCCAATCTTCCCCGGAACAAGCACGGTCAGGTCAAAACGGATGCCTTGCTGGTCGAAGAGCGGCGCCCGGTCCCGGTGGCTGACGCCGCGATACATATAATAAAGGGGTTGCCCGGTGGGTTCCACGTTATCCAGCAGTACGGCCGTGGCGTCGGCCAGGCGGCGTACCTCAGGCTCGGGGGCCAGGATGCCTTCGGCAAACGCCAACAAGCCGCTGGCCTGAAGGTAAAAATCCACCCCCAGCAGCATCAGGGGACCTCCTCCCATAGGTTGATTGCCGTATTGCACAACGCATCGCCTCAATTATAACTCACGGCAGACAAAAAACAAACCCGTTGCTGCCTGGCTTACCCCCGCTTTTTTCAGTCGGTTTTTGGCTTCCCGCGAGAGACTTGAGCATCGGGGCGAACCAAGCTTTTCGTGAGGGCGAGGGCGCTGCCGACCGGAGGCTATGGATGACCGATTACCAGGCATTGCTATGACTGATCTTTTCGCAGGGCACATAAGGTTTAAACGGAGGTGACGGCCGTGGAGTTTCTGCGGCAGGTGGCACGGCACCGCGAGCAAGAGAAGCTGCTCGCCTGGGAGGACACCTTTGCCGCTTACCTGCCTATGGTCATTGCCGACCCGCGTCTTGCCCGGACGGCCCACGCCCGCATTTACGACATGATCGTCGCCGCCGGGGTGGAAGAAAGTGATCAAGGCAGGCGCTACCGCCTTTTTGCTGACGAACTCTTTGGGCTGGAGCCCACCGTGAACAGGCTGGTAGAAGAATATTTTCACGCGGCGGCGCGGGGGCTCGACGTGCGCCGGCGGATTCTCCTCCTGGTGGGTCCGGTGGGGGCGGGGAAATCCACCATCGTCAACCTCTTGAAGCGGGGCCTTGAGGCCTATAGCCGCACCCCCGAGGGAGCCCTTTACGCCATCCGGGACTGTCCCATGCACGAGGACCCCCTGCACCTCGTCCCCCGCGCGTTACGGCCCCAGTTCTTTGCCGCCTACGGTATCCGTATTGAGGGCGACCTTTGCCCTTTTTGCCGCCTGATGGTCCGCGAACGCTACGACGGTCGGATAGAAGACGTGCCGGTGAGGCGCATCTTCATCTGCGAAGAGGAAAGGATCGGCATCGGCACTTTCAGCCCATCAGATCCCAAATCCCAGGACATCGCCGAACTTACGGGAAGCCTTGATTTCGCTACCATCGGCCGCTACGGTGCCGAGTCCGATCCGCGCGCCTATCGTTTTGACGGTGAGTTGAATAAGGCGAACCGCGG
>JACIYD010000273.1 GCA_014360105.1 Clostridia bacterium | reverse complement strand
GCATTACCCGGTACCGGACGGTCAAACACCCGAAAGCTATCTGCGTCAACTCTGTCACGCGGGTCTGTCTGCCAAAGGCCTGGAACGAAAGGAACAATATCGCCGCCGCCTCGAATACGAGTTGGATGTTATTGCCAAGATGGGTTTTGCCGGCTACTTTCTTGTTGTCTGGGACCTGGTGCAGTTTGCCCACCGCCGCGGCATCCTTACCGGCCCCGGCCGGGGTTCGGCCGCCGGCAGTCTCGTCGCCTACGTGCTGGACATTACCCAGATTGATCCCATCCGCTACGATCTTCTTTTTGAACGCTTCCTTAACCCGGAACGCGTAAGCATGCCCGACATTGACATCGACTTTTGTTTCGCGCGCCGGGGCGAGGTCATCGATTATCTTACCACTCGGTACGGCAGCGACCACGTGGCACAGATCATCACCTTTGGCACCATGGCGGCCCGGGCCGCCATCCGCGACGTCGGCCGGGTGCTTCATCTTCCTTTGAGCGAAGTGGACCGGCTGGCCAAGCTGGTACCGGCAGAACTGGGAATTAGCCTCGACCGAGCCTTGGAGGAAAGTCCTGATCTGCGGCGGTCCTACGAAGAAGACGCGCGGGTACGGCAACTGGTCGATTACGCCCGTGCCCTGGAGGGAACGCCGCGCCATGCCTCCACGCATGCGGCGGGCGTGGTTATTGCTCCGGAGCCGTTAGTTAACTTCCTTCCCCTCCAGAAAACCTCCGACGGCACGGTGACCACGCAGTTTGCCATGCACGTTATCGAGGAACTCGGCCTGTTAAAAATGGACATCCTGGGGCTGCGCACCCTCACCGTCATCGGCGACACCCTCGAGCGCATTGCCGCGAGCGGAATGACGCCGCCCGATGTGCGAAAGCTTTCCCTGGAAGACAAGAAAACTTACGAACTTCTCTGCTCCGGAGAAAGCGTAGGTGTCTTCCAGCTTGAAAGCGCCGGCATGCGCACCCTCCTGCGGGGGTTGCGGCCCGAGCGCTTTGAAGACCTGGTGGCCCTGGTGGCCCTCTACCGGCCCGGCCCTCTCGGCAGCGGCATGGTCGAGGATTTCATCCGGCGCAAACACGGTCAGGTCGAGGTAAGTTACCTTCACCCGGCACTCGAGCCGATCTTGCGCGATACTTACGGGGTCATCCTCTACCAGGAACAGGTGATGCGGATTGCCAGCGAACTCGCCGGCTTTACCCTGGGAGAGGCCGATCTTCTGCGCCGGGCTATGGGCAAAAAGAAACCCGAGGTGCTTGCCGGCCAGCGCTCACGGTTTCTTGCGGGAGCCGCCGCCCGTGGGGCAACAGAAGAAGTGGCCGGCCAGATCTTTGACTTGATGGAGTACTTTGCCGGCTACGGCTTTAACCGCTCCCATAGCGCCGCCTATGCCCTGGTGGCTTATCAAACGGCTTATCTCAAGGCCAACTACCCCCTCCAATTCATGGCGGCCCTCCTCAGCAGCGTTCGCGATAACCCCGATAAAGTGCCGGTATACATGGAAGAATGCCGCCGCTTGGGTATCGCCATCCTTCCGCCGGACGTGAACGCGAGCGAGGCCGACTTTTCCCTGGCAGGAAACGGCATCCGTTTCGGCCTGGCGGCGGTTAAGAACGTGGGCCAGGGCGCTATTGATTCCATCCTCCAGGCCCGCAAGGCCGGCCCCTTCACCTCCCTGTTCGATTTCTGTTGCCGGGTAGATCTCCATCAGGTGAACAAGCGCGTCATCGAAAGCCTCATCCGCGGCGGCGCCCTCGATGGACTCGGCGACAGCCGTGCCCAGATGCTGGCCGCACTGGACGCTTGCCTCGAAATGGCGCAGAGGCGCCAGGAAGATCGCCAACGGGGCCAGCTTTCCCTTTTTGACCTGGCACAGAAGGAGACGACATTGGAGCAGGGTCCGCCCCTACCCGCCGTCCCGGAATACGCGCCCCAGGAATTGCTGGCGATGGAAAGAGAAATGCTGGGCTTTTATGTAAGCGGGCATCCCCTGGCCGCGTACCGTGAACGGCTTGCCGCCTGCACCAGTTACAGCCTGGCAGAGTTGGGCCAGCTAAACGAGGGAACGGTGGTCACCGTTGGAGGAATGGTCAACGGCGTGCGCCAATTGACCACTAAAAGGAACGAGCCCATGGCCTATTTACAGCTCGAGGATACTACCGGTATGGTAGAAGTGGTGGTCTTCCCCCGCGTGCTCGCCGCGGCCCGGGAACTCCTGGTGCCGGGACGCGTTATTTTGGTGGAGGGCCGTACCGACGGTACGGACGAAGGGGTCAAGGTATTGGCGGAAAACCTTCGTCCCCTGCCGTCGGGAGAGGAGGCCAGAGTTTTTGTGCGCCTCGGGCCGGCCTGCAACGAGCAATTGCTGCGTGCGCTTCAGGCGGCGCTTCTACGCCACCGTGGCTCAAGCCCTGTTTACTTTTATTTCCCTACCCTGAAAAAATACCTCAAGCTGTCACGAGCCTTTTGGGTGAAGCCTACCGCCGAGCTGCGGGAGGAACTGGAAGCGGTCGCAGGACGCGGCACAGTGGAATTGCGTGGTTAGTTGCATAGGCGGTTCTTCCTCATGGTGACAATGCCAAAAAAATCAACCAGCAGAAGGATAACCCGGGTAAAGGGGTGAATTGAGTCATCTTACGGGGAGGAAAGGGGAAATGTTCCTTGCGTATCGCCGTTTACCCGGGTACTTTTGATCCCATCACCAACGGACACCTCGATATTGTGGAAAGGGTAGTAAAGCTGTTCGACCAGGTGGTGATCGGCGTCGCGGCCGAAAACTACAAGAACAACCTTTTTACGCTGGAAGAACGGGTAAAACTAGTACAAATGTGTACCGGACATCTACCTAACGTTGTGGTTGAGGGTTTCACCGGTCTACTGATGGAGTTTGTCCATGCCAAAGGGGCGTCGGTAATCATCAGGGGTTTGCGGGCCGTTTCCGACTTCGAGTACGAATTCCAGATGTCCTTGATGAATAAGAAATTGGATGATCAGGTGGAGACAATTTTTCTGATGACGGCCAATGAGTATTCCTTCTTGAGTTCGAGTATCATTAAACAGGTGGCTTCATTGGGCGGCTGCATCACCGGCCTGGTGCCGGCGGAGGTGGAGAAA
>JACIYD010000272.1 GCA_014360105.1 Clostridia bacterium | reverse complement strand
TCCATCGAAGAGGAGGTGGAGAAAAAGCTCTTGCACGCGGCGATAAAGAAGCTCTCGCCGCGGGAAAAGAAAATCATGGAGTTCCGCTTCGGCCTGATCGACGGGGTGGAGAAGACGCAAAAAGAAGTGGCCGACATGCTGGGCATTTCCCAATCTTATATTTCCCGCCTCGAAAAGCGCATTATCAAACGTTTGCGCAAGGAGATCATCCGTATGGAATAAGCGAAAGCGTGAAAAACCAAGGTGTGGCGAGAAAGCCACACCTTTTTTGTTGTGCGCCCGGCATGGGCACTGTCTATAGGGTGAAAGTCCCGAACGACGAAGGTAGCAGTAGTCGTTAGCTTAAGGCAAGGGTGTCCGCCGCGAGGCGGGATCTGGAGGAAGCCGGCGGCAAACCTCCGGCCCGAGGGCCACGAACCCCAGGCGAGGCTAGTGGCAGTTGGACGAGCTTGCAACACAAAGCAAAGTCCTTGCTACCGAAGGCTGCCAAGAGTAAATGGGGCGGGTGAATGGAGGGAAAGACAGCGCTCTTACCCGGGGAGGCCTGCCGGATAGGCCAGGGATACTGGTAACCCGGGCCGAGAGGCCCGGCTGAACCGGCAGGAGTCAGCCGAGGGCATAGTACCCGGCGGGTCATGAACCGCCGGGGAAGGCCCGAACGTCAAGTCAGGGGTGAACCCGATGCGTTCGCGCGAAGGACAAAGAAAGCAGAAAACCCCACAAGGGGCCTGCCCGCGGGAGGAAGTGGTGAAGCCACGGGGGACCGCGGGAGGGCCGAGTCCTTCACCGGCACAAAGCGGAGCGTCACCTCGCGGAGGCCAAGGTAACGGACTGATGGAACAAGTGGTGGCCCGCGACAACATGTGGGCCGCGCTGAAACGGGTGGAGGAGAACGGGGGAGCCGCCGGTATCGACGGGGTCCAGGTAACCCGCCTACGCGACCTCCTACGAGAACGCTGGCCCCAGGTTCGTGAAGAACTCCTTCAGGGGACCTACCGGCCCCAGCCTGTCCGCAGGGTCGAAATCCCGAAACCGGGCGGAGGCACAAGGCTATTAGGGATACCCACCGTTTTGGACCGCCTGATCCAACAGGCCCTCCTGCAAGTATTGACGCCCATCTTCGACCCCACGTTCTCCGGTGCAAGCTACGGGTTCAGACCCGGAAAGCGGGCACACGACGCGGTTAGAAGAGCGCGGCAATACGTGGAGGCAGGATACGACTGGGTCGTGGACCTGGACATCGAGAAATTCTTCGACCGGGTCAACCACGACATCCTCATGTCCCGAGTGGCCCGGAAAGTGACGGACAAGAGAGTATTGAAGCTCATCCGCCGCTACCTCCAGGCCGGGGTCATGCTAAATGGGGTGGCGGTGAGGACAGAAGAAGGAACCCCGCAAGGAGGCCCTTTAAGTCCGTTGCTAGCCAACATCCTTCTGGATGACCTGGACAAAGAACTGGAGAAGCGGGGACACAAATTCGTCCGCTACGCTGATGACTGTAACATCTACGTCAGAAGCCAACGGGCCGGAGAACGGGTCATGGAGAGTATCCGGAACTTCCTGCAGGAACGGTTAAAACTCAAGGTCAACGAGCACAAGAGCGCGGTAGACCGGCCGTGGAAACTGAAATACCTGGGGTTCAGCATGTACAAGAACCAGGGAAAAGTCCTCGTCCGCCTGGCTCCGCAAACCATCGAGCGGGTCAAGAATAAAATCCGGGAATTCACTTCCCGGAGCAAACCCGTTAGCATGGAAGAGCGAATTAAGCGGATTAACGCCTATATGGGCGGCTGGATGGGATATTTCGCCCTGGCTGAAACACCCAGCGTCTTTGAGAGCATCGAAGGCTGGATGAGACGCCGCCTGCGGATGTGCCTCTGGAAGCAGTGGAAGCGAGTCCGCACCCGCTACCGCGAACTGCGCGCTTTGGGCCTACCAGAAGAGGTGGTTCACCACTTCGCCAACGCCCGTAAAGGGCTCATGAGCGGATGTCCCATGGGCCGATGAATAGAGCCCTGGGCAACACCTACTGGGAAGCCCAGGGCCTGATGAGTTTGACCGCACGTTACCATAACATTCGTCAAGCTTGGCGAACCGCCCGGTGCGGACCCGCATGCCGGGTGGTGGTGTGAGAGGACGGGGGCTAGCCGCCCCCTCCTACTCGATTTTGCGCTTTCCCACAGGCCTCGGCAAGGGCTTCCGGCCTTGCAAGGAGCAAAAATCCGCTGAAACCCGCGCGGTCCTCGGGCAGTCTTCTTGTTCTACGATAGCCTACTTGCCAGTCCGCCGAACCGAGAGAGGGAGACAAGTCTGGGTCAACAACAAGAAGAAAGGGCCAATCGAAATCTACGCGGGCGGCCGGTTCTTTACCACGACCAGCAGCGCCATCAATACCCTGCCCATCCGGGAAGCCACCAAGGAACTGGAAATACTGACCAAACACGCCGACGACGTTGTTTTGGCCGGCCTCGTTACCACGCTGTCCGGCATCCAGCCGGCGGCGGGAAAATCAACGCTGATGGCCGACTTGCTCTCAACTCTCACCGTCGAGCGGCGAATGCTCATAAGACTCCTGTTTTGAGCCCGGCGCCGGCAGCAATCCATTGCTGCGCTTGCTCTAGAAGGGACATGAGCTTCTCATGAGAGCCGACTACCGGCAGGTCGGCCGATACGCTTGCGTTCTTCTTCACGGTGACCGTCTGCGTGGGCGCCTGCCATTCCACTGCGGCGCCCAGGGCGGCAAAAACATCCCGTAAGGGTACCATTACCCGCGTTCCCACTGCTTTGGCCGGCACGGCGGTCATAAGGGGCGTGCCTTCGATGAAAAGCTGGACATGGTCCGGAGTGCGGGCCGCCACCCACCCGGACGCGGGGATTAGGCCAAGGATGGCCGCCATGAGGAGAACCACGGGCCAACGCCGCTGCATCGCGCTCACCACCGGCTTTTTTCTATATTACTAGACGGCAGGAAGGTGCCTGTCGGTTTCACCTTTTGGGCTGCCGCCGGTGGATGCTTACGACCCGCCCGCCGCAGGGGAGACCACCAGTGGCCGTCCCGGACGGAGGGCGACCCGCCCGGCAGACGGCCCCCAAGAGGCGGCGAGGTGCGGGCCCTGGAGGGGCAAGG
>JACIYD010000271.1 GCA_014360105.1 Clostridia bacterium | reverse complement strand
GGGATTCGGTGGAAATAAAAGTAGTTGATTCGGTTGGTAGTCTTTGAACTTCTTAGCCATGTGGTTAGGATTCGCCAGTAAGACGAGATTTCCTTCTTGTTCCCAATATTTGGTTGCTCTTTATTCACACAGCCTGCTAGAACGCGCGCTGGGCGCCTTGGCTTTACTACAAGACAATAATAATACAGACCGGGCATTTCCGGCCTGTATTATTGAGCGCCCAGATACTCCAGGTTTTTAAGGAACCGCTTCGGTCACACCGGATTCCCCGGCGCTGCCCTCCTCACCTTCCCCGGTGCTGCTCGCGGGACTTTCCTCTTCGCCTTCTTCAGTTTCTTCAGCTAGTTCCCCTTCATCTACATCTTCAGGTTCGCCGATGTCGATATCTCCGGTTTCCGGGTCGTAGTTTACCCTTTCCCCCAGCGCGGCGGCGATGAAGCGGATGGGTACGAAGGTGCGGTTGCTGATAAGCTGCGCCGGCACGTCCATGATGACCGGCTCGCCGTTAACGAGCATCTCCCGGCTCCCCAGCGCTAGCGTGACCACCGTATCGCCCCGGGTGATGGTCACCGTCATGGTCTGGGCATCCCAGGCCACCTGCGCCCCCAGGCCCCGGGAAATAGCCCGCACCGGCACCAGGGTACGGCCGTACTTGATCACCGGCGGTATGTCGAATTTCAGGTTCATCCCGCCAATTCTCAGGCGTTCCTCCAGCGGACGAGCCTGCAGGCCGGGCTCTTCCTCCGGGGTTACGGTCCGGGCCCTGGTCTGATTCTTATTCCTTTTGACCTCAAATGTCTTCTTTTCCCGGTCGGCCGGCGGCTGGCCGGCGGCTTCTTCTCGTTCCCTGTCGCGCTCCTGGACGGCCTCTCCCGCTTGCACCCCTTTTTCTGCTTGCATTTCCTTGCGGGCCTGTCCTGGCGGCACGCCCTTGGGTGCCGCCAGGACTCCGGCGGCTGCGCCAAAGGTAAAGAGCAGGGTTACGACCATGATCAGGGCTTTCTTCCTTACCATGTACCCCTATACCTCCCTCAAGCGTGGTGATGTGACTTTTGCCCCCATGTGCATCCTCCGGTTCCCTCATCCCCCCTTTTTGCCAAAGGGCTCCCGTCGGCCCTTCATTAGACACATCCTATAAATATATTCGGCGGACGGCCTAAATTTTCCGGGGTCGAAGGGCTGAAAAAAGGAAGTTGGGCTAGAGTCAAAAAAAGGGCAGGCCTTGCGCCTGCCCAATAGGGAAGGAATGTGGCTGAAGGGAAACTTCTCAGAACCCGCCGGTCGGCAGGCTCACACCTGCGTTTGCCGGTGGCGGAGAGCCTAGCTCCTCCCTGATGTGCGCCACCACTTGCTCAACCGCACAAGCGATCGGCGGGCTGAGACCAACCTTAAATTCCTGGGGTGCCGCTCCTCCTAGATCTATGGCATACACAATAACTTCCGCGTCGCTCAGCCGCAGTAACCAGGCCAAGTCGACCTGGTGCAGGGAAAGGCCCGGCCGGCTTACCGCCAGATCCGCCGGGGTGAGCCGGTAAACCGTACCGGGCTCCCCGCCACCTAGAATCGCATCGGCAACAATTACCCGCCTCCAGCCTTGCAGGTAGGGCAACAAATTAAGGCCCGCCGTGCCCCCATCCATAATGACGATGCCGGACGGGAGGGGCAATTCCTGGAGTCTACGGATGACGTAAACCCCCGCCCCCTCGTCGCCAAGGAGGACGTTGCCCACCCCAAGGACCAGCGTTTGCGAGCCCGTCACTGGGCAAACAAGACCTCCTTGGCCGGCTGCCCCCGCTGCACCACTTCGTCGACAATCGCCAGAAAAACGCTCTCCTCAAAAGGCCGGCACAGGTACTCTTCCGCTTCCATCGCTTTGCCCTCATCCGCCGGCCACCCGCCCGGGCCGCGCTCGTCAACCACCACGACGGCCGGGCGGCCGCCCTCGCCCTTCAGGCGCCGGCAGAGGTCAGGCGCTTCTTGGCGACCGGCAAGCGTACCCAGCACCACCAGAGCCGGTACTGCCTCCTGCGCCAGTGCTAACGCCGCCTCGCCCTCCCCACAGGTAAGCGCCTCGTGGCCGGCACGGGCCAACAACTCCTTCACTTGCTCCAGAAAGGCTCCATCCTTGTCGACCACCAAGACCTTAGCCATGCCCCAATCCTCCTTTCATGGATTTCAGGCCTGTCCGGCCGGAGAGCGCCGGCGTTAGCTCGCTAGGCAGCGAGACCACTGGCTTCAAGCACTGCAGGCACCTTTTTCTCCCAACCGATGGCCATGATGTGTACTCCCTGACACATACCCTTTAATTCCCGGATCAGCTCCGCGGCGATCTGCACGCCCTCACGCGCCTTGTCGGTCGCCTTTTCCATGCGCTCGATCAGGGCCTCGGGAACGTTGACCCCGGAGACGTTTTCGTTCATGTAACGGGCCATTTTCGCCGACTTGATGGGGATGATCCCTGCCAGAATGGGAACGCCAAGCCAGGAAACACGTTTAATGAACTTCTCAAAAGCTTTGAGGTCATAAACGGCCTGGGTCTGGAAGAACTTGGCGCCCATCGCCACCTTCTTCTCCATCTTGACCAACTGCAGTTCCATCGCCGCCGCCGTGTCTGCCCCCGGATTGACCACGGCACCGGGGAAGAAACTGGGCTTACCCCGCAGTTCGTTGCCCGCCATGTCGTAACCCTGGTTGAGCCTGCTGATGAGCCAGAGCAACTGCACCGAATCCAGATCGTAAACGGGTTTGGCCTGGGGATGATCACCCAGAGAAGGGTAGTCTCCCGTAAGGGCAAGCACGTTTTCGATGCCCAGGGCGGCCGCACTTAAGAGGTCCGACTGGAGGGCCAGGCGATTCCGGTCGCGGCAGGTAACCTGCAGCACCGGGTCCAGTCCCTTCTCCCGGAGGAGATGGCACGCGGCGAGTGAGCCCAGACGCATGACCGAACTCTGCTGGTCGGTTACGTTGACGGCATCGACCTTACCGTGGAACAGCTCCGCCAACTCGGCGATCTCACTGGTATCGGTTCCCTTAAAGGGCCCGATTTCCGCCGTAATGGCAAAGCGTTTCGCCTCCAAAGCTTGCCTTAGACTCACTTCCCTCGCCCCCCTACCGGCTCTCGGGCTGCT
>JACIYD010000270.1 GCA_014360105.1 Clostridia bacterium | reverse complement strand
GGGAGGTTCGAGGTAGAATTCTACAGTCTTGACGACTTGCAGCGGCTGCTGGAGATTCTCGGTGTAGGCGGAGCGCAAAACGTTTCACGTGATACCTTACGGTGAAACAACAGACCCCCGTCAAGTAACCGCGGTGGAAGATGCCTCACCGGATGAACAGGAGTACCCCACGCCCCGTCACCTCTCACAGACGCAGGAAACCACGCGGAGTGAGCCTCAAATTCGCGCCGAGCGACGTCAGCAAGGGGCGGGTTAAATTAGGGAGGAGACGATCTGACCATGTCCGCGCCGCCGAATACGGGGGCAACCGACTTAGCGGCCGACCGGTTCTCCCTGGGCCTGCTGGTGGGCTTGTTGGTGGGCGAAGGCCACTTCGGTGGCGACGGCCGCCAGCCGCAGATCACCCTTCGCATGCACGCGCGGCACGCGCCGCTCTTTCAACACCTCTTGCGGCTTGTTCCCGGCTCACGACTTTACGGGCCTTACGGTCACCAGGGCCGTCATTACTACCAGTGGATGGTCCGCGGCGAACCCCTGCGCCGGCTCGTTCGTCTGCTGGAAGAAACGCCCCTGGCGGAAATCGATCCATACGCCTACGGGCGCCTAGCCCTCATGCAGGAGCGATACAGACTGCGCGAAAGGAAGGAATGAAGAAGATGCCCTGGGTCCCATCCTTGGTCCCAGACCTTCACCTGCTGACCCTCACACTCGCGCTGCTAGCGCTGCTTTTGGCCGTTGCCGCCCTCCTCCGTTCTAGGCGGCGCGTCCGCTCCTCCGCCGGTGACGACGTCGCCGCATTGAACACGCGGCTGGCCGCCAGCGAGGCCGGCCTCGAGAGCCTGCGCCAATACACCGAAAGCCTGGCTCGGCACGTCACCGGCCTCGAAGAGAAGCAACTTTTGCACCTGCAGCGTCTGGCCCTGGTACGCTTCCGCGCCTTCCCGGAGGTAGGCAGTGACCTAAGCTTTTCACTTGCTCTTCTGGATGCCTGCGGGAACGGCGTTATCCTGACCAGCCTCTTCGGCCGCAGCGAGACGCGCATCTACGCGAAACCGGTGCATGAAGGAAAGTCGCCTTACCGGCTGACACCGGAGGAAGAAGAAGCCCTGGGTCAAGCGCTCAACCAGCCCCCGGCACCGCAAACCACATCTGCCCTGGCCCCGGGGACCGGGCGCATGCGGGGGACGCCCCCCGGTCAGAATATGGTCCAGAGGAGGGATTGAGCTGGTGTCGGCCACGCTTCCCTTTCCCAACCGCTACGAAGCAGGGCGCGCACTGGCCCGCGCCCTTGGCCCGTTCCGGCAGCCCTTAGTCCTGGCGGTTCCGCGCGGCGGCGTAGAGGTGGCTGCCCCTGTGGCCACGGCCCTGGCGGCCGAGCTTGACTTACTGCTCACCCGCAAGGTGGGTGCTCCGTTCGACCCGGAACTCGCCCTCGGCGCGGTGGCGCCCGATGGGGAGGTCCTCTTCCATGATGTTCTTCTCGAGCGTTTTGGGCTAACCCCGCGGGATCTGGCCGTCCAGGTGGCGGAGGCACGCCGGGAACTGGGCCGCCGGCTCAGAACGTATCGGGGAGATCGTCCCGAACCGCAACTTGCCGGCAGGGAAGTGATCGTCGTCGACGACGGCATTGCCACGGGCTTTACCCTAAAAGCGGGTTTGGCCTGGGTACGCCGCCAGGCGCCTGCCTGTCTCGTCCTCGCCGTGCCTGTGGCGCCGCCGGAAGTTTGGCAGGAACTAGAGGCGTGGTGCGATCGCGGCCTCTGCCTCGCCACCCCTGAACCTTTCTATGCGGTAGGCCAATTCTACCAGGATTTCTCTGCGGTTGACGACGCGCGTGTCATTAATCTGCTACGCGAGAACTGGGCCCTGGGGCGCAAGGCGCACTAACAGGAAGCTTCCTGTGCCGCGGCGACCGCGGTTACGAGGCCGTGAGCGGGGCCAACAGTCATCTGCCAGGCGGCGGCAATCGCCGCGGCAATCTGCTCGGCCATGCGCATCACCAGGCTAAGGCGTGTATTCTGGAGCACCATATATTCCATGTACCCGCCGACATTTACCACGCCCGTCACGTGCAGGTGTCCCACTGCAGGCAGATCTTTGTGAACGCCCGCTCCCGGCCGCAACGGCCCTTCGGCCAGCGTAATCAAACCCACGCTTTCCTTTTGGCCCAGGCAGGCGTCGATGGCGAGCACCAGGCTATCCCCTAAGGTTTTGTGCAATTCCTCCAACCGCTCCTGTAAATTCGCCGCGTGCACCGGGCTATCCAGGGTGCCCAGGATGACAGGCCCCTGCACCCGCTCGGCCAGCTTGGAGCCGACCAGCGGCCCCAGGCTGTCGCCCGTCGAACGGTCGGTACCAATCCCCAAGACCACCAGGCGGCGCGTACCCGAGGGATTAAGGCGCCGCAGGTAATAGGAAAGCGCGCCGGCCAAGCGGCTCACGGCCAGAGGATCGTCATAGGCAACGCGAATTCGCGGTAGTAAAGACCAAGACGACTGGCTAAACATAGGTACCTCCTGTGAGCAGAAGCCTCTTTCAGAGTATATGCCGTTTTTCCCCATTTTATACAGGCCTAGGCATACCGTCTTAATTTATAGAAGGGGAAGATGCAGCATAAGTTTTAGCGGTGGTGTGCGTGGACGCAGTCGCCAGGAGAACTGCCATGGTCTACCTTGGCGCCGTGCTTGGGGCGGGTTTTGCCTCGGGGCAGGAACTCACGCGATTTTTCGCCGTCTTTGGGCCCTGGGGTCTCTGTGGCGCTGCGGGCGCCGGTTTCGGTTTGGGGCTCGCCGGCCGCGCGATACTGGTGCGCTCCGCCCGGGAAGGCGCCGCCAGCTACCACGAACTGCTGGCCACCCTGCCCTGGCCGGTGGTGCGCCTGCTCTTGCCCGCGCTCACCCTCTTTCTTTTTGCCGGGCTGGTCGTAATGCTTTCCGCCGGCGGGTCAGCGCTCGCGAGTCACTTTCGCTTGGCCCGTGCCGCCGCTACCTGCCTCGTGGCGCTGGCCGTGCTGGGCGGCTGCTGGTGGCGTACCGAGGGCTTTGTCCGGATGAACAGTATTCTGGTGCCGGCCCTGTTGGTCTTCCTCCTGGCGATAAGCGCTGGCACCCTTCTCCAAGCGGCGCCAACTTCCCCCACGGGTCCGG
>JACIYD010000027.1 GCA_014360105.1 Clostridia bacterium | reverse complement strand
TAGACTGCCCGCTTTTTAAGGACCCAATGTAGAAAATAAGGTTACGCCGTAACCTTCCCGGCTGCCCTGGGAACCTCGATCGGCGAATCACGACCGGTGCTGGCGTACTGGCGTTGGGTGAGCTACTGCGGGAACGAGCGGAAGTTTACTTTGAAGGCTATAGATGGTAATAAGGTTGAGCGTGTAGTATTCGGGGGTACAGGCGGTATATTATTGAAGAGGACGAAGTAGTAAAGAGGTGGGCCGGGGTGGCCGACAGGAGGGAGAATGGGGGCTTCGCTTTGATCGAAGTGATGGCGGCCTGCCTCTTTGCCCTACCGGCGGCCGTCCTGGCCGGTCTTCTCTTTAAGGCTGTGGCTGTGTAGTGTGCGGAAGGAATTTGCCGGGAAACCGCGCAATTACCCAAGAGGTGGGTTAAAAAGGCCGGTGAGGTAAAAGCGGACCGGAAGAGCGAAAGCGGCATAAGCCCGTTGGAGGTTGTCGTGGCCGTCCCTCCTCGGCGTGGTGACCGTTTCCCTGCCGCAACTTTTTCTTAACGGCCAGGTCGACCTGGACAAGGACAAGACATAGACGCCTCCTCCTGCTCGAGTTCTGACGGGCGTAGCTTGCAGCCAGTGAGGTCGGCAACGCCGCAACGGTGTTGCTCGATAGCCCTCCCTTGCAGCCGGGAAGGTCTGAAGGGGAGGGTTTTATCGGCTATTGTCGAATTATTTTTAGGTGGCCAGTTCTACGAAAAACGGCCTGCCGTGCGGCGAACGGAAGCGATTTTTAGGCACAAATGGCAACGGCTGTGATGTTCATGCGGAAGTTGTTCGAAAACAGGCGAGGCATGAGTTTGCTGGAGGTTCTGGTAGCCATCATATTGCTGGGCCTGGCTACGATTCCCTTGCTTAACTTTTTCGTGAGCGGCAACGCCTTCACGGCAAGGGCCGGCAACGAGGTGGCCGCCCTGAACTTTGCCCAGGAGTTGCTGGAGGAGATCAAGAGCATCCCGGACAACCAGATCGGCAAGGTCCAGGGCAGCACCGAGAGTACCATAAAGTTGGAGCCAAGAGCCAGCAGCGTGGACGGCTACTATAAGGATTGGGTTGTAGCGCTGGCCGGGGGAACCGGCGCCGGGCAGGTGAGAAGAATTGCCGCCTACAATGGCACCACCCGCACGGCCACTGTGGACCGCAACTGGGATAACCGGGATGTCTGGCCGGATACGACGACGACCTACGTCCTTCTGAAGGTCGCCGCCGACCGGTACCCGTTTCGGATTAGCTTAGCAGACGCTCCAGGTGCGCAAAACCTTCGGACCGTTACCGTGACGGTATACTACCAGGACCGCGGACAATGGCGAGAGGTAAGCCTGACCACGGATAAGCTGAGGCGGTGAGTGCGCGTGTCAAAACGGGGGTCAAAACGGGATGGCTTTACGTTCATAGAGATCATGGTGGCTATGACGATTCTAGCCGTCGTGCTCACCGTTACTTCGGCGATCTACCTCAGCGGTCACCAGCACTTTTTTCGGGAAGGCGAAAGGGTGGAAGTGCAGGAAAACCTGCGCCTCGCCCTGGGAAAGATGTCCCGCGGCCTCCGGCAGGCCAGAGCCGGCGAGGTAAAGGTATGCGACCAGCAGGGAGAGGAGAGCCTGGATCGAAAGGGTCCGTGGATAGTATTCTCCACCCCGGAAGGGTCCACAAGCGGGTACCGATTAGACGCCCAGGAAGAAGAGATCGAAGAGAAGCTTCCCGGCGGCACCGGGGACTGGCAGCCCCTGGCGAGCAATATAACCTATCTTCATTTTGAGTACAATCCTGCGAGTAAGGAAGTTCGCATTGTCGCCCGCGGCGAGAAGGGTAAGAGCGGGCCCATTGAGCTTAGCACCATGGTTTATCTGCGGGTCCCTTGAAGGGAGAGGGGCGGGCATATGCATAAGGGCGAGAGGGGCCAGGCGCTAGTTCTAGTAATTTTGATGACGGCAGTAATCTTTACGGTCGGCACTGCGGCTCTGGCGCTCGGATCCACGGCCCACAGGATTGCCGTACTTGAGGTGGCGCAGAAAAGGGCCTACTACATCGCCGAGGCCGGCGTGGAGAAAGTTCTGGCGAAGGCGAAGAGCGATCCCGACTGGGTGAAAGGTTTGCCCCTTGATGCCGAAAGCGACTTTCTCCACCACGACTTGGGCGGCAACGGGAGCTATGCGGGCGGCGAGTTCAAGCAGATAATCGTGAAAAAGACGGCAGATACGGTTACCAGCGCTACCCTCGAAGTGACCTCTACGGGCGAGTATAGGAAGGCTCGCCGGACCGTTCAGGCGAGGGCAGAAATCAACTTTGTCTATTCGGAAAATATTTTCAGGGGGTTATGGACGAGTTCGCTTACCGGCGTAAAGCTTGCCCACGGGGCCGACATAGCCAGCAATGTCGTGGCCAGTGACGGCGAGATAAAGTTGCCGGCGGGGTCGATCGTCAAGGGGCATATTTATTCCAAAACCAAAGTAACGCTCGAGGATAAGCACGGCGGCGATCCAGGAGTACGGCTGGAGGGTGACGTATATTGCGCCGGAGGCGGAGTGGCCCCCGGCCAGGAATCCGTGTACCTTGGTGAGAATTCTTCAGTGCAGAACGTTTATGTAGAGGCGGGGAGGGTGAACATCCAGGAGAACGTCACCGTTGCAGGGAAGATTTACGTGCGAAGTGGCGACCAGCTTGATCAGAATTGGCGCAATGCGAACCCCGAAAAGTGGGAGGTGGTACCGGCATTAGACGTTACGTCCCTTATTCCTCAATATCCAAACATTCTCACCGATGAGAACTTAAGCTGGTATAAGGAGAATGCGGACCATTACTATCAAGGTAACATTACCTTTGACAGCGGCGACCTGGGCAATTTGCAGGGCCTATACTACATCGAAGGTAATGCTACATTTTCGGGTGAATATTCAGGCCGGGCTACCTTTGTGGTTAACGGCAACGTTAAGTTTGAGAAATACAGCGGGCGGGACAAGGCGAGCCTTGTGCGCAGAACGCCTTCGCAGGACGTTATAAATATATTGTGCACAGGGGACGTTGATACGCAGAACGCCAACGGGCGCATAGAGGCCCTTATTTATTCCCGGGATGGCAGCGCCCTGATAAAGAACAAGACTGATATAGTGGGGTCCGTCGTTTTCCGGGATGTGGCCACCAAAGGCTGCGAGATTGAACTTGACTACGACCCGCAAATGGTGGCCCAGTATGAGCAGCATCTTAACTGGACCACCTCTTTTGTCAGGGTTACCAAATGGCAGGAAGTTTAAGCAATCGGATGTGCACAACGCCTACCTGCGGGGTCAAGTATAGCGGCGCGTCGGTAAACCGACCAACTTCTTGTCGCGGATGGTGCGCCATGCGGCAGGAATCGGCCTACTCTTGGTGAATGAAAACAAGAGCTGAGAAGACGGACAGGATCACTTTATTTTTTTTGGCCCAACTTGTTTCTGGGCTTTCTAACCCGCAGGCCGGTGCGGAAAAGCTCTTAGTGCGGGGTAGGTCAACTTTACCTAGGTTCGGGTGCCGCGCCATGGCCCAGTTCGACAGAGGATTTGTACTGTTTGAAGCGATCCTGGCGGTTTTGCTCACGAGCATCATGGCGGGCGTGCTGGTGTCGATTAGCTGGGTAAGAGGGGACGGCCATCGACTTTCCGCTTCTGCCCAGACCGTGGCGCAGGACATTCGCCTGGTGCAGCAGATGAACGCGAACCAGGATGGCACGGGTTACTCGATAATTTTCGACTGCTCGCGCGAGCGGTACCTCATAGTTAAGGGCCTGGGCGTTTCGATTCTTAAGGCCGTGGACCTGCCCGGTGGGATCGACCTAGTGTATACTGGGTTTGAGAAGAACAGGCTTGAATTCTATACCGACGGCAGGCCGCGCCCGTACGGAGGGCATCTAGTACTGTGCGACCAAAGCGGGCGCTCTCTTTATGTAATTGTCCAGACCATGACCGGCCGGGTGAGGGTGGACGCGCAGCCGCCCTGAAAACCACCCCGGCGGAAGGTGCGGCGTTGGCCCGACGGCCCGCCGGCAGCGGGGTGAGTTGTGGTTGTGAAGAAAGAGGCGTTGAGGGGTTTGTGGCAGAGGCTCCTGCCACGCAAGAATCGTTTCCTGGGCATAGATGTGGGTGCCCACGAGGTGAAGGCCGCCGAGGTCCGGATTATTGAGGGGGCGCCGGAGGTCGTTGCCTTGAGGCGCGTGCCCAGCCCGCCGGGGGCGTGGACCGAGCAGGTGGACGAAGACGCCCTGGTGGAGGCGCTGAAGCAGGTTGCCGGCCCCCACCTGAAGGAAGCCATCACCTGCATCGGCGGCGAACAGGTCGTGGCCCGCACCGTGCGCCTGCCCCGGATGAGCGAGAAGGAGATGGAAGCGGCGGCCCGGTTCGAGGTGGAGAAATTCGTGCCCACGCCGGTGGACCAGTTGATCGTCCGCTACGTCCCCCTGGAGCGGCCTGTAAGCGAGGAAGCGCTTTCAACGCCGAGGGCAGCGGCGGCCCGTGCCCGGGAAGCTCAGGGGCCGCCGGGCGGCCAGGAGGAGGGGCAGAGTGTACTGCTGCTGGCCGTGCCGGCGGCAACCGTTTTCCGCTACCACAGCATATTCTCCCGCGCCGGACTGGTGGTAACGGCGGTAGACCATCACGCCTTTGCCTTGTGGCGCCTGTTCGGTAGGGCAACCGCCGGCACGCTGGCCCTGGCAGACGTCGGCGCCGAAACCTCCCACCTGGTCGTGGTCAGGGACGAGGAGATAAAGTTTGTCCGACTGCTGCCCATCGGTGGAAGCGCCCTGACCAGGCGCCTCATGGACGCGTACGGAGTGGAATTGGCCGAGGCCGAGGAAATGAAGCGGGAGGCGGCCGTCGGTGTGGACGGCGACCAGGGCAGCCCCGGCGCCATAGGAGCGGGCGATTTTCTAATCGCCGGGTTATCCGAGATCGCGAGAGAGATCCGCCGGTCGCTGGAGTTCTGCGCCTCCCAGGACGGCCTGACGGTGGAAAGGCTGGTCCTGAGCGGCGGCAGCAGCAAGCAGCGCGGGCTGGCGGAGTTCTTGCAGGCCGACCTGGGCGTCACGGTTGAAGTAGGGGTACCGCAACTGGAGTTTGGTCCCGGCGTAGTTTTTGACCCGGCTTTCGCCGTGGCCGTGGGGCTCGCCTTAAGGGAGGTGGCGTCCTAATGTACAGGGTCAACCTCCTCCCTCCCAAGCTGCAGCGCGAAGGAACTCTGGACGTGCGGCGCCTGGTCTTCGTCGCCGGCATCACCGCCCTGGCGGCGGCGATGGTCGTCTGGTATACGGCCTTTCTCTTCAATTTCCTGACCGCAAAGACCGAGCTTGCCGCCACGAGGCAGCAGTTGGCGTCGCTCTCTCCTTTGGTGAAGCGCGCCGAAGCGGTGGCCAAGGAAAGGAGAGCGGCGGAAGCGGCCTTGAAGGAGTACGAGGCGGCTCTGCGGCAACGGCGCACCTGGTCCGACCTGCTCATGGATCTCACCCACGTCACGCCCGTAGACTTATGGTTGGTAGAGCTCGAGCTTTACTACCGCGATCTTGGGGGCGAAAAACCGGAGCCGAAATCAGACCAGGCACCGGGGGAGACGAAGAAAGGCGAAAACGTGACGGGAGTAATACCCAGGCCCAACGCCGTGCTGCTTAGGGGCTACGCCCGGACCGTGCCTTCCGTGGGGGTCTTCGTCAACAACCTGCAGCACATGCCTTACTTTAAACAGGTGGAGTTCAAGAAACTGGTTGCCGAAGCGGACGGATTGAAGTTCGAGATCAACGCCACCCTGAGGGATGAGCAATGATGCAGGATAGCTTGGGCTCCAAGCGCATGGCTATGCTGGCCGTTATCTTGCTGGTGGGCGCGGTGGTGCTCTTCGCCCGCTTCGTGCTCCTTCCGCAGCTCGAGGCTTACGCCCGCGTAAAGGAGGACCTTGTCAAGGAAGAGGCGCAACTGGCGCGCGTTCAGGCGGCGGTGGCGTCCCTGAAGGAGGAGCAGGCAAAGCTGGAGGAGATCAGGCGGCGGTTGGCCGAGGTGGAGGAGTTCTTCAGCTCCGAGATGCGCTACGGCGGCAGCGTGTTCGTCCTGGGCATGGAGGCCGCCGCCAGCGAGGTCGAGGTTGCCGGCCTCGAGCCGGGCGCGGTGGTGGAGAGCACGCACCTTCTCCAACTTCCCTTCAAGCTCACGGTGGCAGGAGATTACCCGGCCGTGCTTCAGTTCTGGCGCGACCTTGAGAACTTGAGCAGCCTGGTGGAGTTGAGGTACGCTAAGCTCGAGCGGGTAGCTTCTGCCGAGGCAGAGGGTTCGGGCAGCCGGGTCAGGGGAAGCTTTAACCTGGTGATGTATTCGTCCAAGACGCCCGCAGGGGCACCGTTCCTTAAGGAGGCGGCCGGGTGGCTGACCGGGCGCTCCAACCTCTTTCGTCCCGCCGGGAACATCTCCCCGGTTCCCGAGCTGGCCGGGCGCCTGAAGCTCCCGCCCGCGGCGGGCGGAGCGGAAGCGGAGAAGAACCGCGGCGGTCAGACTACTGTTGGCGCCGTTTACGGGGAGGGCCAAAAGGGCGAGCCCGGCTATGTCTGGCCCAAGTAGCCAAACTTGCGGGTTTGCCATGGCAAACGAATAAGGGCCGGGTTACAACGATCACGGGCATGGTCAGGTGCGGATCCGGCCCGAAGCCTCGGGAGGGAAGGGGCATCTTTTTTCTTCTCGGCATCGTGGTCGGCAGTTTTCTCAACGTCTGCATCCACCGCATACCGCGCGGGGAGTCGCTTGTTTTTCCGCCCTCTCGCTGCCCCCTTTGCGGGCACAGGTTGGCCCCCGCGGATCTCGTGCCCGTACTGAGTTATATCTGGCTTGAGGGGCGCTGTCGGTACTGCGGGCAGCGCATTTCGCCCCGTTATCCGCTGGTGGAGTTAGCAACGGGGCTGGCGTTCGAGCTGCTGTACCGCACTTGCGGCCTCGGCCCCGGCCTGGTAACCCGCCTGGTGCTGGTCTCGGCCCTGCTGGTCGTGGCCTTTATCGACGCCCGGCACTACCGCATCCCCAACGAGATCGTTGTTTTCCTGGCCATCGCGGGCGTGGCGCTCAACTTCTGGACGCGCGAGCTTTCCTGGTGGCAGGTTCCGGGCGGCGCGGCGGTGGGAGGCGGTATTCTGGGTGCCCTGGCTCTTTTGAGCCGCGGCGGCATGGGGGAAGGCGATGTGAAGCTCGCCGCGGCCACCGGCCTTTACCTGGGGCCGGGCAGGCAGGCGCTGGCGATTTTCCTCGCCGCCCTCTTTGGGGCGGTTGTCGGCGGTGTGCTCGTTCTTTTGGGCCGCAAGAGGCGCCGCGACCCTATTCCCTTTGCGCCGTTTTTGGCTGCGGGTACCATGGTCGCCTGCTTGTGGGGGGATCTCCTCTGGCTTTTCTATCTTTCCCGGGCGGGCCTCGCCTAGCGGGGCCTGCTCTCCATCAATGCGCGCGACCCTCTTACATGATATCGGCAAGGCGAGCACCGGTCGAAATCTTCATCGAGGTGGTGCATGAAATGGCGCTGGCAGACGGCATTCGCAGCAGGAATAGCGGTGCACATCGGGAATAATACTAGGAAAGTCTGGGAGAAATGGTGTCCATGGGCAATCTCGATCGGCTGCCGCAGGGCCGTTAAGTGAGGTGGAACTCTTGCCTTTTGGCTTGAGCAAAGAAGATCTGGCGGCAGTGCTCGCCGCGGCGCTGGCCGGGGGCGGCGACTTTGCGGACCTTTTCCTCGAGGAACGCCTGACCACGACTATCACCTGTGAGGACGACAAGGTGGAGCGGCTCAGTACCGGGCACGACGTGGGAGCAGGACTGCGCCTGATCTTCGGCGAGAGCACAGCCTACGCCTATACGAACGATCTTACGCCGGAGGGCCTAAACGCCCTGGCGCGTACCGTGGCACAAGCCGCCAGGGCGGGCGGCAGGCGTGCGCCGGTTTTTGACCTGCGCCGGCAGCCGGTGCCGTACGACCTGGCGGTCCAGCGGTGGCCGGATCAAGTTGCGGTCGGGGAAAAGGTCTTGCTGGTAGAGCGGGCCAACGCCGCGGCACGCAGAGAAGACGGCCGCATCAAGCAGGTACTGGTAAACTACGGTGATACGGTGCAGCGCGTCGTGATGGCCAACACCGAGGGCGTCTACGCGGAGGACGAGCGGGTACGCACGCGCCTGGCCGTTCAGGCGGTGGCCATGAGCAACGGCCGCTTACAGACGGGCTACGAAGCGGTCGGCAGCTTTGGCGGTCTGGAGGCCTTCGAAGAATGCCGGCCGGAAGCGGTGGCTGCAGTGGCGGCACGCCGGGCTCTCTTGATGCTCGAGGCGCGGCCGGCACCCACGGGGCGGATGGCGGTGGTAATGGCCGCGGAAGCAGGCGGAACGATGATCCATGAAGCCTGCGGTCACGGGCTGGAGGCCGACCTGGTGCAACGGGGGCTTTCCGTCTATGCCGGGCGTCTTGGCGAGCAGGTAGCGGTGCCGCTGGTCACCGTGATCGACGACGCGACCCTGGCCGGCCGTTACGGTTCCTTCCGCTTTGATGACGAGGCCACGCCCGGGGAAAAAACGGTTTTGATCGAAAGGGGTATCCTGCGAAGCTACATGTACGACCGCCTTACCGCCCGGCGCGAGGGCCGGCGTTCCAGCGGCAACGGCCGGCGGGAGTCCTACCAGTTCCGCCCGATACCCCGTATGCGCAACACCTATATTTTGCCGGGGGAACACGACGCCGAGGAAATCATTCGCCGTACCGCCAAGGGCCTCTTGGTGAAGAAAATGGGCGGCGGCCAGGTGAATACCACCAACGGCGACTTTGTCTTCGACGTGGCAGAGGGGTATCTCATCGAGGGCGGCCGGGTGACGGCACCGGTGCGCGGCGCCACCCTGACGGGCAACGGGCCGGAAGTGCTGCGCACGGTCGATATGGTGGGCGGCGACCTGGGATTCAGCATCGGCATTTGCGGCAAGAACGGGCAAGGGGTGCCGGTAAGCGATGCCCAGCCCACGATGCGCATCCCCAGTCTCGTGGTCGGCGGTACGGCATGCGAGGACTAGGAGGGCGAGGACGGCAGTGGTAGACGCTTTCGCGCGCGAGCGGGAAATGGCGGTGGATCTGGTGCGGGCCGCTCTGGCCAAGGGGGCCTCGGCCGCCGAGGCTTACCTGGCAGAAGAGGAAGAACTGGTCATCGAGGTGCGGGACGAGCGGGTCGAAGACCTGAAAATCGCCCGGGAACGGGGTATAGGCTTGCGAGTGCTGCAGGGGCAGCGGCTGGGATTCGCCTATGTTACCGGCTGGTCGCCGGCGAGTTTTGCCCGCCTGGCGGAAGAGGCGGTGGCCAATGCCGGGGCGGCAAGCGTGGATCCGTATTATACTCTGCCCCCTCCGGCCGTGTATGCCCAGGATCTTGACCTATACGACCAGCAGATGGAAGAGGTGCCGTTGGCCGCGAAGATCGATTTGGCCCTCGCCCTGGAGCGCGCCGGGCGGGACTATGACCCCCGCGTGCGTCTTACCGAAAGTTGTAACTACGAGGAGCACCGCTTCCGGGTGGTGCTGGCCAATTCTCAGGGGCTGGTGGCTGCCTATCGCGGGAGCAATTGCGGTCTGGAGGCAGTGCTGGTGGCCAGTGCCAACGGCGACAACGAAACCGGCTTTCACTTCCAGTACAGCTTAAAATACGCCGCCTTGAACCCGGAGGAAGTGGGCCGGAAGGCGGCCGCCAAGGCGGTCCAGATGCTCGGCGCCCGGCCGATTACGCCGCGACGGGTGCCGGTGGTCATGGATCCCTATGTTGCGGTCAATTTTCTGGGAGTGCTCGCTCCTTCCTTCAGCGCCGACGCGGTGCAAAAGGGCCGTTCCCTGCTGGCGGACAAGTTGGAGCAGCGTGTCGGCGGGAGGAGCGTAAACATTGTTGACGACGGTTTGCTTCCCGGGGGGCTGGCCTCGGCACCATTCGACGGTGAGGGCGTGCCGAGCCGGCGCAATCTCTTGGTGGAGCAGGGTGTGCTGCGGGGCTTCCTGCACAACAGCTACACGGCGGCCAAGGCCGGGACGGTATCAACCGGCAACGCCGCGCGCGGTTCCTTCCGCAGCATTCCCACCGTCGGTACTACCAACTTCTACCTTGCGGCGGGGGATGCGGCGCCGGAAGCGTTGCTCGGGCAGGTGAGTACGGGCCTTTACCTGACCCAGGTCATGGGTATGCACACCGCCAACCCGGTTTCGGGCGATTTCTCGGTAGGAGCGGCGGGATGTCTTATCGAGCACGGGAAACTGACGACGCCCGTACGGGGGATTACCGTGGCCGGCAACATTCTTGACATCCTGGAGGCCATCGAGGCCTGCGGCCACGACTTAACCTTCGTAGCCGGACGAGGCGCCCCCAGCATCCTCGTCGGCCGGCTGACCATCAGCGGCTAGTTATGCTATAATCTTTTCGCGATGAAAATCCTGGTATTGCACGGCCCCAATCTCAACCTCCTGGGCGAGCGAGAACCCGCGGTTTACGGTCACCTCACCCTAGAGGAAATAAACGAACGCCTTTACAGACGCACCCGCCGGCTCGGCGTGGAGCTGGAGATCTTCCAGT
>JACIYD010000269.1 GCA_014360105.1 Clostridia bacterium | reverse complement strand
GCCCACGTCGACGATCATGCTTCCCATAGGCTCATGCACCGGCAGGCCCGCCCCGATCGCCGCGGCCATCGGTTCTTCGATGAGATAGACTTCCTTGGCTCCCGCTTGCAGCGCCGCCTCCCGGACCGCCCGCTCTTCTACCGGCGTTACCCCGGAAGGCACGCCGATGACCACGCGCGGCCGCACCAAACGGCCGCCTCCCAGAGCCCGGTTGATAAAATAGCGCAGCATGGCATGGGTCGTATCGAAATCGGCAATCACCCCGTCCTTCATCGGCCGGATGGCAATGATGTTGCCCGGAGTGCGCCCGATCATCCGCTTTGCCTCTTCGCCTACGGCAAGAATGGTCCCCGTTTCCCGCTGCAGGGCCACCACCGAGGGCTCGTGCAGCACGATTCCCCTGCCGCGCACGTAAACCAGGCTGTTTGCCGTTCCCAGGTCGATGCCCACGTCCCTGGCAAAGAGCATCTGCTTGTCTCCTTCCGTCTTAAATGCCGCCCTAATTATAGTATAGGCCCCTGGGGCGGGCAAGGGAAAGATTTGCCGGGTTATCCCCATCCTGGCCGGGGGCCTTTGCTCCCGGCGAAAGACTTGAGCACCTTGAAGCGCCGCACTTGTGCGGAGCGGGGGCGCAAGTCCGGCCGAAGGCCATGGATGACCGTCGGCCGCGGGCCACGGGAGCCGCGCACGCTTCGGGAGCCTGTTGATCGGGTGCTAGGCGTCGCCGAGAAGCCCTTTCTCCCTGAGACTGAGGTAACGTCCGTCGCCGATGATGACGTGGTCGAGCACGGCGATGCCGAGGATCTTTCCCGCCTCCATCAGCCTCTTGGTTACCTCAAGATCCTCCCTGCTGGGCGCCGGATCGCCGCTGGGATGGTTATGTACCAAGATCAGCGCCGCCGCGCTCTCTTTGATGGCCCGCTTGAACACCTCACGTGGATGCACGATGGAAGAGTTGATACTCCCTACGGAGACCTTCTCCTGAGCAAGAACCTGATTCTTCGTATTAAGCAAGAGGACGCGGAAGTGTTCCCGATCAAGGTAACGCATTTCCTCCATGAAAAGCGCAGCCACGTCCAAAGGTGAGCGGATGACGGTTCTGGCCGCCTGGCCGGCCTGGGCAAGCCGCCGCCCCAGTTCTACCGCCGCCTTCACTTGAGCCGCCTTGGCCGGGCCCATGCCCTTAAGGGCTGCCAGTTCCGCATAGCCGGCCTCGGCCAGGTAGCGCAACCCCCGCGGCCGGGCCAGCAGGCGCTGCGCCAGCGCAAGGGCACTCTCCTCACGCCAGCCCGTGCGGAGAATGATGGCCAGCAACTCCGCGCTGGATAGCGCCTCCGGCCCACCGGCCGCCAGCCGCTCACGCGGCCGCATCTCGGCCGGTAAAGACTTGATGTTCACCCGGTATCTTTCCGCTTCCTGCTCCCTCTCGGGCAGCGCCTCGGACCGGGCCCCCGGCGACCCCCCGGCCGGTACGGCAGCGCCTGCCGCCCCGGCCGGTTCCCTCGCGGGCCATGCGTCGGCGCGCTCCCCCCTCTTCTTCCCTTTGACCACCTTTGGCCCCTCACCCTCCCTTACCAGCGCTCAACCCAAGATCTGGACATTCCAATAGGCCAGCATCTCTGCCAGCCGGGCCAGCGGCAGGCCGACAACGTTGTAGTAGCACCCTTCGATGCGCTCTACCAGTACCGCGCCCAGCCCCTGTACGCCGTAGGCTCCGGCCTTATCCAACGGCTCGCCACTAGCCACATAAGAAGCAATTTCCGCCTCGCTGAGGCGGCGGAAGGTGACGGCAGTCTCTTCGTGGGCCACCAGGCTTTCGCCGCTGGCCGCCTCCACCACGGCCAGACCGGTAAGTACGCGGTGCGTGGCACCGCTCAAACGGGCCAGCATCTCGTGCGCCTCTGTCGGGCCGGACGGCTTGCCGAGCACCTCATCGCCAAGAACCACCACCGTATCCGCCCCGATGACCAAACCGTACAAAACGCGGGACGCCACCTCCCGCGCCTTGGCCAGGGCAAGAAAGCGCACCCCGTCGGCCGGAGTACCCCCGGGCCATCCCTCTTCCCGGACGCGACTGGGCACGGTGGTAAAAGGCAACCCCACCTGGCGCAAAAGAGCGCGGCGGCGTGGTGAAGCCGAAGCAAGATAAATGGGGAGTGGAGAAAAGGCCACCGCGTTCCCTCCGGTAGCTAAAAGACGCTGCCCGCCAACCGGTTGCTGCTGCGGCGCAAGGCGAGGTTGAAGCTCAGCACCTCCAGGTTGACCGAGAGGTCGACGTTGCGCAACTCGACGTGTTCGGGTACCAGGACCAACCGCGGCGCGAAGTTAAGAATACCGCGAATGCCGGCTTCTACCAGGGCATTGGCCACCTCCTGCGCCTGATCGGCCGGTACACAGATGATGCCAATGGTCGCCCGCGTTGCCTTTACGATCTCCGGCAGCCGATTAATATGGTATATCTCGATCCCGTCGAGACGGTACCCGATCTTGGCCGGGTCGTTGTCAAAAATCGCCCGGATGTGAAAGCCACGCTCACGGAAGCCGCCGTACATGGAAAGGGCCGTACCCAGATTGCCCGCGCCAACGATGACCACCGGCCAGGTTGCGGTGAGCCCGAGGATCTTCATGATGTGGCCGTGCAGTTCCTTGACGTTATACCCTACGCCGCGCGTGCCGAATTCACCGAAATAGGCAAGGTCCTTGCGCACCTGCGCCGCGCTCACCCCGACGCCCTTGGCGATTTCTCCAGAGGAGATGGTGGTAAGACCCCGCTTATCTACCTGGTCTAAGTAGCGGGAATAGACGGAAAGCCTTACTACCGTAGCCTCGGGGATCTTGAGGCTCTTCATCGGTTTCCCCCCAGTTATTCGCCTTTAGCGTAATATACGGCACCCGGCCCAAGAATCCTCCTTGACCAAACAAGCACGAGCTTCTCCGACCATGTAGAAAGACCCCGTAACCAGAATGAGATCCGACGGCCCGGCCAGGCGGCGGGCGGTGGCAAGTGCCGCGCTGATCTCCCGCTCCAGGTAAACGGCCTCCACGTAACGGCGGGCAAAGGTGGCCAGCTCCTCCCAGGCGCCGGCCCGCGGGCTGAGCGGCCGGGTGACGACCACCGCCTGCGCCAGGGGAGCAAGAATCTCCATGACCTTCT
>JACIYD010000268.1 GCA_014360105.1 Clostridia bacterium | reverse complement strand
TACCGCGGCGACCGTTGGCTTAGGAATCAAGGAATTGCTCGACCGGGTTGACGATATCCTTACCGGCAAAATCTTACCCCAACCTCAACCGCTTGATTACGGCGAAGAAATTGAGGCAGCCATCGCTCGCCTGCTCCCGTTGGTAGAAGCCAACCTCCAGGATCAGATAAGCCCCCGCTGGCTGGCCCTGCGGCTCTTGGAAGGCAACCATCAAAACTTGCCCTTAAAATCCCCCCTGCCTTTGGCCCGGGAAGAGCTATGGTGCGGCACAGGTGAAAATACAGACGCAGAGGCAGGGAGATAAGTCATGCCGGGCAAAGGAGAGGATGTACGCCAGGAAATCGCCGCGGCGATTTATGCCAGGGCCGGGGTAATCGCCGCCAAAGCCGTGCACCCTCGGCCGCATGTGCCTCAGGCAACGGAAGGCTTTGTCCTCGACCCTCTCCTAGCTTCACCCCGGGTTGGCCTTGGCGTCATGGCCCTGCTTCTGACTACCGCTCTCTGGCTGACCCTGGTAGGGGCCAATTATCCTTCGGAGCTGTTGGCCAAAGCCTTTTCCTGGGGGCAAAACCTGCTGAACAGTTTTCTTAACCTTCTTGGGACGCCGCCCTGGCTGGGCAATTTGCTGGTTTACGGTGTGTACCGTACGGCAAGCTGGGTGGTGGCGGTCATGTTGCCGCCGATGGCTATCTTCTTTCCCTGTTTTACTTTGCTCGAAGACCTCGGCTATCTTCCCCGCCTGGCCTTTACCCTGGACCGCATTTTTTACCCGGCCGGCTCCCAGGGAAGGCAGGCTCTAACCATGTGCATGGGCCTGGGATGTAATGCCGCCGGGGTGGTGGCCTGCCGCATCATCGATTCCCCGCGGGAGCGCTTGATCGCCATCCTGACGAACGTTTTTGTTCCCTGCAACGGCCGCTTTCCGACCATGATCGCCCTCACCACCCTGTTTCTGACCGGGCCGGGGCCTGCCGGCGCCTTCAAAGGCGCCTTGACCATCGGCGGTTTAATCCTCCTCGGCGCAATAGTCACCCTGGCCGTTTCGTGGTTTTTGTCGCATACCTTGGCGCGCGGCGTCCCCTCGGCCTTCGTCCTGGAACTGCCCCCTTACCGGCGACCCCGGGTACTACAGGTAGTCGTCCGCTCCCTTCTTGACCGGACCCTTTTCGTTCTGGGTCGGGCCGTAGCTGTGGCCGCGCCGGCGGGTGGGCTCATCTGGGTCCTGGCCAATGTTCCCTATGGGGGCCAAACCCTTCTGGCCGCGCTCGCCAACTGGTTGGACCCTTTCGGCCGCGCCCTGGGGTTAGACGGCTTTATCCTCACCGGTTTCTTCCTGGGCTGGCCGGCCAATGAAATCGTCCTCCCCATCACGTTGATGGGCTATCTCACCGGAGGGACGATGATAGAGCCAAACGGGCTGGCCGACCTGGGGCAAATCCTCATTGCCCAAGGCTGGACCTGGCTGACCGCGTTATGCTTTTTACTTTTCTCCTTGCTTCACTTTCCCTGCGCCACCACCACCCTTACCACGGTTAAGGAAGCCGGCGGCCGGTGGGCCGTACTGGGCTTTTTCTTGCCATTAGCCGTGGCCGTGGGCGTCACGTTTATTGTTACCCAGCTTACCAGACTTTGCGGCATGGGCTAAGGCGCGCAGGGGGTAAAAAAATGGCCGGAGAAAACCAGTTTTATACCGTACGCGGCTATGCTCTTCAGCACCGGAAACGGAACAGCCTTACGGACAGCATGGAGGACTATGTTGAAATGCTTTACCGCCTCTCGCTCAAGCAGAAGGAAATCCGCCTCAACGACCTCGCCACCGCCTTAAACGTGAAACCGCCTTCTGCCACCAGGATGGTACAAAAACTGGCCAAAGAGGGTTTCCTCGAGTACCGGCGCTACGGCCACCTATGCCTCACCCAACACGGACGAGAGGTGGGTGCCTACCTCCTTGAGCGCCATAATACCATCAGTGAGTTTCTCCGGCTCATCGGCGTCCGGGAGGGCCGCCAACAGGATACTGAAAGGATGGAACACTATCTAAGCGACGAAGCCATCACCTGTCTTCGCCGCTTTTTGGCATGCTTGAAGGAGGAAAAAGGTTTTCTTCCTGGTCAGCCTGCGCTCGGTGGGAATGCCCTACCTGGTGCCCGTGAGCCCCTTCATCCTGAGCGAGCAAAAAGACGTGATCTTCCGGGTTCCGACCCACGTTAGCACCGGCGCCTGCTTCCGGGGTGGGCCGCCAGTTCCTGCCTCGGCGGCCCGCCAGAAGGCGGCGGGGCGAGCTATGGCTTATTTCTCAAACGGACAAGATCCTCCAAGACCGCGGCCACGGCTTCCGCGGTGGCCTCGCCGTTGAGCAGGGCGCAAAGCACGTTGGTATCCAGGGCCAGGCGCAAACTAGCGCTCCCCCTTCTTGCCAGGGAGCGGCAATCCTCTTACTTCATCCAAAAAGCCGTCGGCGTCCAGGGCTAACCGCCTATGGGCTTTTAGGGCACCTATGAATTTCTTGAAGGAGCTCGGCGCCTTGCGGATGGTCCAGGTCTGGTCCTCCGTCCGCACAAACTCGACGCGGTCACCGGGCTCTAGGCCCAAGGATTCGCGTAATTCCCGCGGCAGCACAATCTGGCCGCGCACGGTAACCTTACGAACGAGGGCCTGGGCATCAGCATGGCCTGGGTTATCCCCACTTTGCCTCTTGCGGTCTTTGGCTCCCTCGTTGGCGTGAGCCTCGCGGGCCGAACTAAGGCTCGAGCTTCGAGCTCCGGCGGGCTCCCGGCTCGTGCGCGCCCTCCATGGCGCCGCGGGAGCTATTGGCCCTCCGTGGCCTTCGGCCGGACCTTGCGCCCTCGCGAAAAGCTCGCTCACCGCGACGCTCAAGTCTCTCGCTGTGAGCCAAAGACCGCCCGACAAAAGTGGAGATACGCCAGCAGCATGGCGCATTGAGAATCACTCCATCTTGCTAATCTCATCTTGTAAGATGCGTCCAGTGCCTGATCAAGAACGTGCTCGCGCAGGGTCGCGGTCACATATCCGTGGCCGTTGGTTGGCCAGCGGACCGCCGCTTCCTGCCCTGGACCAGAGCCGGCTCGCCTCAAAAGCAGCCGCCCCCAGAGCGATTCCTCCGGGGGCGGTGGCTAAAGATTTTCCTGGCAGCG
>JACIYD010000267.1 GCA_014360105.1 Clostridia bacterium | reverse complement strand
ATCCACTACGGCAAAGATGCGCGCCGCCAGCGGGATCTGTTCGCTTTTCAGCCCCCGGGGGTAGCCTGTACCGTCCCACTTCTCGTGGTGGCAGTAGGGGATGTCCAGCGCCGGACGCAGGTAGGCAATGGGGGAGAGCATCTCGTAGGCGTACTGCGGGTGCCGGCGCATGATCTCCCACTCCTCCGGATCAAGCGGACCGGGCTTCAGCAGGATGCTGTCGGGTATACCCATCTTTCCGATGTCGTGCAGGAGAGCTCCCCGGCGGACGTGCGCCAGCTCCTCTTCCTTCATTCCCAGCGCCCGGGCCAGGCGCAGGGTCATCTCGGTAACGCGCTGGCTGTGGCCTTCGGTTTCCTTGTCCCGCAGATCGAGAGCGCGCGCCCAGCCCTCGATGGTGGAGTCGTAGGCCAAAACCAGTTCCAGGTGGGAGCGCTGCAGCTGGTCTAGCAGAGCTACGTTGTCAATGGCAATGGCCGCCTGCCCGGCCAGGGCTTCCAGAAACTGCAGCCACTCCGCCCCGGGGTCGACGGGAGACCGGTGGCAGACCTCCAGCACGCCCTGGATCTGCCCCTTGGCAATGAGGGGCACCGCAAAGTAGGTGACGAAACCTTCCTCAGCCAAAAGAGGGGCCTGGACCAGGTCACGCTCGGCCTCCGGCAGGTAGAAAATCTGTATGGTGCGCCGTTCAAGGGCGGCGCGACCGGCGTAACCCTCGCCCAAGCGCAGCCGCATTGGTTTAACGGCTCCGGTACGAAAGCCGCGCCAGGCGGCGTACTCCAGCATCAGAGTGTGCGGGTTCAACAGGAGGATGGCCGCAGCGTCCATACCCAACTGGGCGGTTATCTCGTCCAGCGCCACGCTGAAGGTGACGCGCAGGTCGAAACTGCCGGTTATGGCCAGGTCGATGTTGCGTAGAGCCTGCACGAACTTCAGGCGGCGCCGCGTCTCCTCAAAGAGCTGGGCGGCGGTAATGGCCTGGGCGGCCTGATCCGCCAGGCCCTGCAGCAGCGTCAGCTCTTCGGGGCTAAAGCGGCGGACTTCGCCTGTAGTGGCGAGCGCCACAACACCGATGAGGCGCCCATCCCGCTGCATCTTTGCGCCCACCCCGGTGCAAAGATTATAACGGGTGCACAAATCGGCCACCTGCCGGTCGGGGACGGCCCGGAGGTCAGGGATCACCGCGACGGGATCACCTTTGAGGACGTATTCTTCGTAAAGGTATCGCGGGGGCGGCTTCACCCGCCCGGCCAGTTCCGGCGGCAAGCCCAAGCCGGCGGCCAGGTTGAGGGCGTCGCGCCGGTCGTCGTAGAGCAGAACCGCCGCGACAGGCACACGCAGCGCGGCACGAGCTTCCTCGCAGACCACGTTCAGCACCCGGTCCAAGTCGAGCTGGGCGTTGAGGCGGGAGGCAACACGCAACAGGGCCCCGGCGCGGTTGGCCTGGCGGCGGATTTCCTCTTCCATCTCTTTGCGCGTACTGACGTCGCGGATTATACCCTGCAATAGCCCATTATCTAGCATTTTGACACTGATCTCCACCGGCACGAGCGAACCGTCCTTGCGCCTCAATCTCCGTTCGACCACCGCGGTTTCCCCGGCCCGCATTTCCCGATAGCGGACGGGCTGTGCGGCCAAATCCTCCGGCGGAATCAAATCCTGGATGCTGAGCTGCCGTATCTCCTCGCGCGTATAGCCGAGCAGAGCACAGCCGCGAGGGTTAACGTCCACAAAGCGCCCTTGTGCGCCGGCCAGGAAGATACCATCAGGGGCCTGTTCCACTAAAGTGCGATACTTCGCCTCGCTTTCGCGTAACGCCTTCTGGGTACGCAGGGCCTGAATACCAAACGCCAGGTCGTCTGCCAACCTGCACAGCAACTCGACTTCCTCCGGCGCAAAAGCATCCGGCTTCGGGGCGTAAATGTTGAGCGCCCCGAAGGTATACCCCTCGGCGGTGAGCGGGAGAGCAATGGAGGAGGCATAGCCGCGGCGGGTGGCCTCTTCGCGCCAGGGGGTGTATGCAGGATCGGTCAGCATGTTCTTGACCACTGCCGGTCGCCCGCTGCGAATGGCCGTGCCGGTGGGCCCGCGTCCGGTTTCGGAATCGTCCCAGGTGATGGTGACGGTTTCGAGATAGCCTTCTTCAAATCCGGCCTGGGCCACCGGGCGTACGGTTTTGGCCCCATCCTGCTCGGCAAAGCCCACCCAGGCCAGCCGGTAGCCGCCGTCCTGCACCAGCAGGCAGCAAATCTCCTTTAACAGCGTGGCCTCATCCGCCGCCCGCACCACGGCCTCGTTGCCTTGGCTGAGTACCCTGAGGGCACGGTTGACCCGGCGCACTTCCTCCTCCATCCGCTTGCGCTCGGTGACGTCGCTTTCTATGTGGTCGAAGAGTTGGCGGTACCGCTGCTCGCTTTCGCGCCGCTTTTCCTCCGCCTCCAGGGCATTGATAGCCATTCCAAGCAGGTGGGCCACAGTCTCCACCAGGGCTATTTCTGTGCCGCTCCAGGCCCGCGGCTGGGGCGCGGCCACCGCCAGCCCGCCGGCCCGGCCTCCGTGTTGGAGGGAAACGGCAATGGAGGCCCCAATCCCCAGGCGCTGCATTACCCCTGCCAGAGGCGCCAGGTCCGGATGAGTTTCGCCGATTCGTTGCCAGTCGGGAACCGCCTGCGCCTGGGGGATGCTCAGGCCGGCTTGACCTGCCACCTGCGCTATCTCCGCCGCCTCTGGGGGCAGGCCGCGTACCACCGAATGAGGATGGAGCCAGATAGCCCCCATCTCCAGGCCCAGTGCCCCAAGCACGCGGTCTAGGCTGGTCCCCAAAAGTGCGATGAGTTCTGTGGGAGCCTCCACTGTATTGTCACCCCTTGGAGTTGTAGCCGCCACCGTAGCGGGCCACCACGTCCCCCTCGCGGACGCTCTTCTGAATGGCCGGGGCCGCCTGCTTCAGGGCCTCGTCGCCGGCCTGGTGCCCCCAGGTGTCGTTGATCTCCTTCATACCGTTGAGGTCGAGGACGGCCACCACCGGGGTCCGTCTCCCAAGGAGCGCTTCGGCTAACAGCTCCTGCGCCGCGGCGAAGAACGCCCGGCGGTTGTAAAGGCCGGTCAGCGGGTCGAGCTCGGCCTCGCGCTGGTACCGGCAGGAGGTCCTGGCCGCATCCAC
>JACIYD010000266.1 GCA_014360105.1 Clostridia bacterium | reverse complement strand
CCGCGGCCGACCCCGCGCCCGCCGCCCGGACCATCCCGGCCGCCGGCCCGGGGCAAGCTCTCGCCGCCGACACGCCGGAGCCGCCACCGCCCCCCACGATACCGGTACAACCGCCCGCCCGGTTTGTCGCGCTCAAGGCAAAGCTGGCCGCCCTCACCTTCGATGACGGGCCCTTTGACAGGCTCACGGAGCAGTACCTGGCGGCGCTGGCCGCGAAAAACGTCAAGGCAACCTTTTTCCTGGTCGGCAGCCGGGCCCGGCGCTATCCCACGGTCGTACAACAGCTCGCCTCCCAGGGACACGAGTTGGCCAATCACTCCTGGCGCCACGCCGACATGGCCGCTTGGGAGGAGGAGACCATCGACGACGATCTCGCCGCAACCAATACCATCTTGCAGGAGAACGGCGCTCCTCCGCCCCGCCTCTTCCGCGCACCTTACGGGCGCTGGTCACCGAAGGTCTTACGCCGTGCCGCCGCGGCCGGCCTTGAGGCGGTGGCCTGGAGCGTCGACCCCCAGGACTGGCGGGAGCCCGCCCCGGAATCCATCGTCGCCCGGGTACGGAACCAGCTTCACCCCGGTGCCATCATCATCCTCCACGAGGGCCACCGCAATACGGCGAAGGCCCTGCCGCTGCTTCTCGCCGCCTTGGAAGAAGAAGGCTACCGCCTGGTCACCGTCTCCGAGCTCCTCGCCGCCGGCGAAGCCGTGCGGGCGCCCGCGCAACCATGAGCATTCTCCTGCGCGCGCTCACACGACCGCGGATTACTCTTCGCCGAGGTGAGATACTACCTCCATGCGGATCTTTTCCTTACGTGACGGCCAAGTCCACCGCGACCCACGGAGCGCACCCCGCCCCCTCTGGCTCGACTGTACGCCGGCCGAGGTAAAGGAGCTGGCGCCCCTCTTCGGGCTGCACGAGCTGGCCGTTGAAGACTGCCTGAACGAAGAACGGCGGCCCAAGGTCGAAGAATACGCCGGTCACCTCTTTCTGGTGGCCAACCTTTACGAAGGAGGCGCGGTACGGGAGCTTGACATTTTTGTGGGGCGCGACTTTCTCCTCACCGTCCACGCACCCACCGTCTCGCCGCCGCTGCCGCCCTCACCCGACCCGGAGCGCGCCCCTACACCGGCGGCGCTCCTTTACTGGCTCCTGGACCGCGCCGTCGACAGCTTCTTCGACCCGCTCGAAGAGATCGGCGCCCGGCTCGAGGCGTGGCAGGAGGCCATCCTTGTCAACCCCGGCCGCGCCGCACTCACCTCCCTCCTTACCCTGCGGCGCCAACTGGTGGAACTGCGGCGGAGCATCAGGGCCCAGGAAGAAATGCTGCGCGTCGCCGTTTCCCTGGAATCCCTGGCCGGGGAGCAGCGGCTCAGGCACTACTTCGCCGATGTCCTTGACCACGCGGTCAAGCTGGCCGACCTGGTGGAAAACCAGCGGGAACTGGTTGCCCTGGGGATCGAAACCTACCTTTCGGCGGCCGCCAACCGCACCAACGAGATCATGCGGGTACTGGCGGTGATCACCACCATCTTCATGCCCCTCACCCTGATCAGCGGCATCTACGGTATGAACTTTAGCCACATGCCGGAACTGGAGTGGCCCTACGGCTATTTTGTCGTCCTGGGGGCGATGGCCGCACTGGGGAGTTCACTCTACCTTTATTTTCGCCGGCGGGGCTGGATCTAGCCCACCTCAAGGAATACGCCCGACCTCGAGGAGAGCGGGGAGCTGGGCGGCGAGCGAAGCCAGGGCCTCCCGCGCCGGACGGGCGGGCAGGGCGGCCAGGGCCAGGCGCGCCAGTTCCAGCTCCGCCAGGGCCGCTTCCCGCGCCGCCGCCAGATAGCCTTCTTCGGCCAGCACCGTCACCAGGGCGGCCGCTTCCTCGCCGGTGAGCCCCCTTCTTTCCAGACGCGACCGCCACCCGGCCGCCCGGGGCGAATGTTCCAGGAAGACGAGCACCGGCAGCGTAAGGGTGCCCTGCACCAGGTCGTGCCGCGTCGGCTTGCCCAGCCGGCGGCTGTCGGCCGTCAGGTCGAGCAGGTCGTCGATAAGCTGAAAGGCGGTGCCAAGACTCAGGCCGTAAAGCGCGAGATAATCGATCAGGTAGGCGGGAAGGCCGCAGAGATGGCCGCCCCCGGCGGAGGCGGAGGCGAAAAGGCTTGCCGTCTTCTTGCTGATGCAGGCGTAGTAGAAGCGCAGCCCGCGCCCCGCTCGCTGCTTTTCGGCGATCTCTCCTTCGCACATCAGGCGGATGGCCGCCGTTACCTCGGCCAGGACCTGCGGCCGCACCCGCGCCAGGAGCTGGAAGGCGGTGGCAAAAAGGTAGTCGCCGGTGAGCACTGCGGCGTGCGGGCCGGCCAGACGGTGAAGAGCGGGGCGGTTGCGCCGCAGCGCCGCCGCGTCCAGAATGTCGTCGTGCACCAGCGAGGCCAGGTGCACCAGCTCGAGGCCCGCCGCCGCCCGCTGCGCTTCCCGGTCGTCGTGCGGGCCGAAGGAGGCGCAGAGGAAAAGGAGGCGGGGCCGCAGGCGCTTGCCGCCCGGCAAGGCCTGGGCAAGCCAGGTGTTCAGCGCGGAGTCGCCGGCGCGGCACACTGCCGCGAGGAAGATCTCCAGTGCCGCCAGCCGTTTTTCCACCTCTTGCAGCACCTGCTTTGGGCCGTCCGTTTCGATGGCCAACCGCCCTCCTGTGAAATGCCATTTCTTGGGGCTTAGGCCTGCGTTTGCTCCCGCGACTGCAAGCTCCCAAATAGTATACCCCGAGGCGGCTTACACCACGCCGAGGCGCCGCAAAAAACGGCAAAGACGGTAGAGCCGCCGCGCGCCCGGCCCCGCCGCGGTGAGCAGGCGCTGCCCCACCGGCACCAGGCCCTGGGCTGCCAGCTTGGGGTCGGAAAGGTAGAGGGCAAGCAGCCCCTGGATCAGGGTAAGGTGAAAGCCGGCCTGCGGCAGGAGCGCCGCCCGCCGCTCGCTTTCGCCCGCCAGAAAGAGCAGCCTCTCTGCCGCCGTGGCCGTATCGGGGTAACAGGCGACGAAATTGAAGTCGCCGCCTTGCTGATCCTCGTCCAGGTCGATGAAATAATCGAGCAGGATATGCAAGGCGCCGATCCAGGGAAAGTAGGTCTCTTTCACGCGGGCAATCTCGTCCAGCGCCGGGCTCTTGCC
>JACIYD010000265.1 GCA_014360105.1 Clostridia bacterium | reverse complement strand
CGCAATGCCGCCGCGGCCTGGGCCGGTCCGGCCCGGGCGGCCGCTTCTTCTACCCCTTGTAAGAGCCGTTCCAGTTCTTTTTCGTTGGCGGCCAAGGCCTGGTTGTCCACGCGATAAAGGGGCTCCACACGGCGGGCGGCCTCCTCCCTGGCCTGGCGCGTGAGCACCTCGCTTTCGTAGGTAATGCTCTGGGGCGAGAGGAAGTCTTTAGGGCTGGGCTGGCCTACTTCCAGGGCAGGACGTCCCGGAAGGGCTTCGAAGCCGAGCAGGAAGGCGGTGGCCCAAAAAAATACCACCCCCCAGATCAGGCGGCGGGCAGTAAAGTTATGGCAAAACCGCAGCAAGGGCTCCTGAAGATACTTTAACCCCTGCTCCAGCCACTTGGTCAAGACCTTCCCTCCCTAATCTTGGGGGCGATGCGCGTACGCCTCGACGATTTTTTGCACCAACGGGTGGCGGACCACGTCGGCCACGGTGAGATAGACGAAGGAAATGCCGGAAACGTCCTGAAGGATGGTCCGCGCCTCCACCAAACCAGAGACCCGTCCTTGCGGCAGGTCGATCTGGGTGATGTCGCCGGTAATTACCGCCTTGGAGCCGACGCCCAGGCGGGTAAGAAACATCTTCATCTGCTCGCTGGTCGTGTTCTGCGCCTCGTCCAGGATGATAAAGGCGTCGTCCAGCGTGCGGCCACGCATGTAGGCCAGCGGCGCGATTTCGATCACGCCCCGTTCCACGTATTTTTGTGCCGTCTCGAGGCCCAGGACGTCGTAGAGCGCGTCGTAAAGCGGGCGCAGGTACGGGTTCACCTTTTCTTGCAGGTCCCCGGGGAGGAAGCCCAGCTTCTCCCCCGCTTCTACCGCCGGCCGCGCCAGGATAATCCGTTCCACCTCGCGGCTTCGTAAGGCCACGACGGCCATGACCACAGCAAGGTAAGTCTTTCCCGTACCGGCCGGGCCGATGCCAAAAACGATATCGCAATTTTGAATCGCTTCCACATAACGGTACTGGCCGAGAGTTTTCGGCCGGATGGCCTTTTCCCGGGCGTTGACGTAAATGACGTGGCCGAGCACGTCGGTTACGGCGGCAGACGCCTGCGTCTGTTCCAGCGCGGCCAGGGCATAATCAATGACGGCCGGGTTGATGGTGGCGCCCTGGCGGGCGAGGCTGGTCAGGTGTTGGAGCAGTTGTTCCGTCCGGGCTACCGCCTCGGGGTCGCCGCTGATGGTCACTTCGTTCCCGCGGGCAACAATCTTTGCGGGACACCGCTCGGCGAGGTAGCGCAGGTTTGCGTCCTGGCTGCCGAAGACGAGCACCGCCTCACCGTTGCTTCCCACCGTCACTCGCCGCTTTGCCTGCGTGGCCAAAGTCGCACTCTTACCCCCCGTCTTCCAGGTTAGCTACATTATACACCTCTCGCTACACGCTCTGCAACCTCGGTTTGTCCCGGGTATTCCCGGTTTTAACAGGGTGCTCCATGAAGATTAATCAGAGGTTACTCTCCAGGGGGTAGAGCTGCCCGATGTCCTCGAGCGTTTCTGCCACCGCGCGTACCTTTACCTCACCTGCCCCGCTGTAAACCCGCTCCGTCCGGCGACTCAGTACCCTCGCCTCGGCCGCCACCCGGGCGCCCAGTGCCTCCTCGGCGCGGGCGCGGGCCAGTGCCTCGGCCTGGACGGGGCTGTGTCTGATCTCCTCCACGGTTACCTCTTGCCAGGCGATGGCTACCAGGGCAAGTGGGAGGCGTACCTGCCCCCAGGCGACGGTCCAGCTTCGCTCCTCCCGGCGCCAGAGGCGAAAAGGCGGTGTTTCCGGCCCCCAGAGCCGCCAGCGCCGGCCGTCGCCTACGAGGAAATAGGCGGTGGCTTCGCGTCCTGTGGCCTTTTCCCGCCTTTCCAGCAGAGGCGCAGTGGCGTAAACCTCGTACCAGACGCGCGCCCGCACCACGCCCTGCGCCCTCACCAGTTGCGCGCCTTCGCCGCCGGCCCCTGGCACGATGCCCGAGATAAGCACCTGCCCGCGGCGCACTACGTCGCCCCGCTTCACCCGGGGCGTCCCCTGGAAAACGAGCACGTCCTCCACCACGCCGTCCCGCGCGGCGACGAGATGTGCCGCCCGCGGCGGGCGCTCGGGCAGGACTAGCTCGACCACCTCGATCGTGGCCCTCACCCCGTCGAGGCGCACCCCCACCCAGGAGGCACCGGGCAGGCGCCGCGCCAATTCTCGCGCCAGATCGTTGGCCACAAGGCCCGGCCGCCAGGCTCCCGGGTGGAGCCCCAGCGAGGCAGCCAAGGCCAACACTTCCTCTTCGCGGTGGTAGCGGGGCGGTGCGGCAAAGCGGGTCTCGACCTTCCAGACGAAAGAACCGGCCAGGTAGAGGGCAAGGATGAAGAAAAGCAGGCCCGCCAGGAAGGCCGGCCGCCGGCGCAGGCGCCCCCAGAGAAAGGGACAGCCCCGCTTACGCAGGAGGCGCAGGCGGCACCCGGCGCGGCGGGCAACGTGCCGCAGGGCAAAGAAGTCTTCTGCTCTCGCCTTGAAAACGAGGCGCTCGCGGCCGATGCGGCGGACGTCCCAGAGGGTAAGGCCGCGGTGCAGCGCCAGGTTGAGGAGCCGCTCCGGGTTCACGCCTTCCGCTACGACCAGGACGTAGCCGGTGAGGTGGGCCCACCAGTAGCGCATGGGGCATTCCTCCGGGTAAGGCCTAGCTGCTGAAGGTGACCGCTTCGATGCGGCCGTCCAGGATGATCTCGTCAAGCAGGATGCAGCGCAAGGTAAGACCCTGACCGCGGATTTCCAGCAATCCTTCGCCCGCGGCGATGCGCACGCGCTCCGGCGTGAATTCGATGATTCCCCGGTGGTTCTCTACCGTTACCTGGAGGTAGCCGACCACCGTCACCTTGGGCAGGTCCACAACCAGGTCCCTGGGTAGCTCCAGGGCGGAAGCGAGACGGTTGCGCCAGCGGCGCCCCGCCCCCTGACTTCCCGACCGGGGCATCATCCGGTCACCTCCTGTCGCCGTTCGTTTTAGGGAACTTTTTCCTACCCGTAAAAGTTATGCCGCGCGGCCGCCGTCGATGACCGGGAAAAAATAAGGCCGGCTCACTTGCCGGCCTTTTGCCGCTTTGCTAACTTGCGACCGTCGGTCTCGCTGCAGGTAGAGTGGAGGGA
>JACIYD010000264.1 GCA_014360105.1 Clostridia bacterium | reverse complement strand
ATTTGAACCACCGGCCCTTTGCTTGTAAGTCTAATGTCCGCCGCTTTTTGCCCCTTGCGCTGCAAGGCCCGGAACGCGGAAGCCTTGCGGCGCCTAAGTTTTTTAGGACGCATTTGGTCAGAAAAGGACAGAAGATGACGGGTTAGGATGGCCCGTCGGGCACAAATTCGGCACAACAACCTGGGCGCATCGAAGATCGAATAGACCGGCGCTCAAGCCCGTTCTGCTGCCCGTCTTTTCCGTAGCCATACCCCCGTGTTGCTGCCTGCAGCCGCGCCGAATCCAAAACCGCGCAGCCAAGAGCACAGGCCGTGGCGGGTGCCTTGTGCCGCATTTAAGTAAACTTCCCGCATCATGTGGAGGCGGCGGCAGCCGCAAGCAGAGCCGCCGCCACCGGAGCCACGGCCCCGCCGATACTCCAGAGGCCCAGAAAGGAAACGCCGGCCAGCATAATGCCGGCGGCCCAAGCCCAGGCGGTTTTCCCATGCCAAACAGCCGCTGCCCCTGCCAGCGCAACCAGCACTACAAAGGCCGGCCAGAAGAGATAGACAGCATCTCCGTGCCGGAGGGCATATTCCAAGGCCGCGACGGTGCCTGTCTTAAGAATTCCGGTTGACGTTTTCAAGGCATAGGTGTAGGTGAAACCGAAGAGCATCCACAGGCCGGCCGCCACGGCGATGATCAGGAAAGCAGCGACGGCCAGGCTCTTCGCGGCAACTACAAGCCACCGCTTGGCCACCTTCTGGCCCCTCCCGTTGACCCAGAGAATGCCTGCTTTGCCAGATTACGAGCGGGCCTCAAGTAAGACCCGCCACCTCCTCCAGTAGCCGGCGGAGCATCCGGGCTTGCTTTCCAGGAGGTCACCGAAATTGTCTTGCAGGTTAACCCGGCTGGTCACGGTCGGCACAAAACAGATGCCGTAAGCACGGCACAGGTCACTGGCTTGAACACCGTTCAACAGCTAACCTGCGCCCGCAGTCAAAGGTGACCCTTAGCCGGTCAAGTATTCCTCGCCCAAGCAAAAACTCTTCGCCTAGACAGGCCACCCGCACCACAGCCTCAAAATCAATGTCTGGAACCGCCACCCTGCCAAGGTATTCCGGGGCGTGTATTGCTTTGCCATCGGCCAGCACCCATGCGCTGACCAGAAGCGGCATGCCAAAGTTCTCGGCAAGGTTAGCAGGAACAATTACGTGACCCTCAAACCCGCTGTCTACATAGGCGTCAAATGAGAGCGAATATGACCCTACCGAGAGCTGTAGAGTGATGTACGGATAGGCGTTACTGACAGCCACGAGCCAGCCTCCACTTGCCAACTGCTCCGTCCTTCTCTCCTAGCCGGCAAAAAGCAAAGCTCCCGCTGCCAAATTCTTTGGCCGCTTTTTCCACTACCTCAATGTCATCCTGACCTAAGATAACCCGCCCATCAGAGGCGATGGCCGCGTACTTTCCCCTGTGCGCCACCTCCAGGGGCTTACCGTAGCGCTCGTAAAGTTTTCGATCTCTCTCCGCTCGCTCTTTTACAGCCTGGTATATTTGCTCCAGGGATGGCATATGAGGCACCTCCACTGACAGCATTATACCACACTTCACTATATAGGTCTGGTTTCTTTCGGCCGCCTCCCTGGCCACCGCAAGGTAGTTCTGGTTAAGGCGGGAAGCTTTAGCCTTTTAAGGTAGCTTTCCAAAAGAAGATTTCTTTCCACGCCTTTCACCCCCCGAGCCCAAGGAGGACGTTATATTGGCCGGGTACTTGCATCTTCACCAGGCCCGCCGGCAGCGCGGAGGAGGAGAGCTGGCCCTCACCCCGGGCGATTTCGGCTGCATATTCCCTGACGGCGGCAAGGTTTAAAACGCCCAAGTTAAGGGCCTTTTCTAAGGCCAGGGCAAGGGTGTCCCGGCCAAAGAGGGGTTCTAGCTCCATGATCCGGGCAAACTCCCTCACACCTTCCCGGCCCTTGAGCGCTAGTGCGGACATGGCCGCTTTGTAGACGGGCGGAAGCTTTTCTGTTTTGAGGGGCCGGGCGTTCTGCCAGGCGCGCGGTTTTTTTTGCCAGTTCCGGCAGGTAGTGCACGGGGTCGAGGATTTCTTCCCCCCGGCCGCATCCTTTGGTGGAGGGCGATGAGTTCTTTCCCCTGCCATACTTCGAGGTGGTCCACGTAGGCCCTAAGGGTCAAAAACGAGCCGGCATAGGACGTGGGAACGGAGTAGCGGTTGGTCTCAAACGAGATGCGGGAATAGCGGTCACTTTTCACCTCTAAGGTGCGGCAGCAGGCAAAGGGTTTGGCCGGCAGGGGCAAGAGGGCTTTTCTTTCTTCCTCCCAGACCTCGGCCACGGTTTTAGCCGTACCCGGTACTTTGTGCTCCCTGGCGTAGGCCAGGCATTTTTCCCGAAGGAAAGTGTTGAATTCCTCCAGGGAAGAAACTTGCGGCACGGGCACCAGGAAGTTGCGCTCCACAAAACCTACTCCATTTTTGAACTTGGCGAGGACCTAAAGGTGGTCCAGGAGCTTTTGGGCCACGCCAGGATTGCCATCACCGCCGACACCTACGCGCACGTTTCGGCAAAACTCAAACGGGAAGCAGTCGCCAAGCTCAACGGCACGCTTACGGCAAAGAAAAAATCCCTCCGCTTAGGGAGGGACCACTACCGCGACCGCCGGAGACATCCGGCGGTTTTTCATGGGTTGACGGCGGCGTTGCTGTCAAATTGCTGTCAAACTAGCCTTTCCGCCGCCGACCCAAACCCGCAAACCCTTGATTTTCCTGGTGGGCGATGGTGGATTTGAACCACCGGCCCCTTGCTTGTAAGGCACGGGAAAGACGTTTTTGGTAGCACCATCTAGTATCAAAAAGTCCGCAAAGCGTTGGAAAATCCGGCTCCCCGGCCCTGGCAGATATCACCATCTCATGCTACATACCGCGCTTTTCGCCCGGTTCGTGACGAACCGGTGACGAATCATCTTGGCGCTAGGGACTAAACCTAGGCAAGCGATCGGGGTACTCCAGGCCATAGTCGGTGGCCGGTGCAAGCCAGTCGGTTCCTTCAGCCTCACGATCAAATTGTATGGGATTCATCCCAAGACTCATTGCGTGAAGGCGGCATGCTTGCAAGAACGCAATTTCTGCGCCAGTCCATACTGGACCTTCGCGCCCTACCTTGCGATAGTAGTAGCCCGCTAAGCCG
>JACIYD010000263.1 GCA_014360105.1 Clostridia bacterium | reverse complement strand
GTCGCCTTGGTGGGCCGTTACCCCGCCAACTAGCTAATGGGACGCGAGCCCCTCCGGAAGTGGGTTTCCCCTTTCCTCCCCCAGGGATGCCCCTAAAGGAGCGTATCCGGTATTAGCCCCAGTTTCCCGGGGTTATCCCGGTCTTCCGGGCAGGTTGCCCACGCGTTACTCACCCGTGCGCCGCTATCCGGTAGGACAAGCAAGCTTATCCCGCCGGACCGCTCGACTTGCATGTGTTAGGCACGCCGCCAGCGTTCGTCCTGAGCCAGGATCAAACTCTCCGTAAAGCCTTCGCCAAAAAGGCCCGCCAAGGCTTGCGGGCCCGGCTTTTCGATCCCGACTCTTTAAGCGTTGTCCTCATAAAACACGCCGGATTTTCCGGGGGCAAGATAACGCCACTGTTCAGTTCTCAAAGACCGTCCGCTTGCGCGGCACTATTTATTTTAACACCGGCCTAACCCGGCGTCAAGACCTTGCTCTTCTGAGCTATTTGCGTTGACCCATTAAGACGGCTGGACTGCAGCTATATTGGAGCTATACTACCGGGTTTTGATCCATTTAGGATTGTCGCCAGTAGCCAATTATAGGAAGACCAGCCATTTGGTGTAATTGGCTATGGAAGGAAGGGTATACGACCCCCCTCGCTTCTGTAGGAGCTTTGTTTTGGGGCACTGTCTTGTTTAGGCCGCCTTAACCAGGCTACGCAGATTTTGTCCCTTCTTTTCTTTCACCCTTCCTAAGGCCATCACCACCATCACCAGCAGGGCCAGGGTGCACCTTAGCTTCATCTTCTTTAGCCCCCGGATGTAGTGCTCTTCAAAGCCAAAGACCCGGTCAAGCCTGCTGTTCACCCGCTCTACTGCCGTGCGCTTTTTGTAGATGCTCTTCCAGGCATAGCTAGACCGGGCCAGGGGGGTAAAGATCCGCGGCTCTTCTTCTAGGCGGATCCTAACTGCGCTCTTGACCCGGCATTGTTTTATGCCTGCACAGTTTATGCCGTAGTGTCTGGCGGGACAGCGGTACTTTAGGGCGCCCCGGTCTTTTTCAAACCCACCGTAGGCCATCGGCCGCCGCTTGCCGCTTTGAGGACAGTAACAATAGACCTGGCCCTGGTAATCGTAGACCAGGTTCTCCCAGCCGGTTAGGAGCCTGGTCTCTTCTCCGTCGCGCCACATGTTGCGAATGTCTATGACCGGTTTTATGCCTTGCTCGCTCCATAGCTTGTTTATCAGTTTGCCATCGTCATAGCCCCGATCAGCCAAAAAGTATTGGCACTTTTGCATCGTGCCGGGAAGGTCGGTGGCCATTTGCTCCAGAAGCTTATGGGCTTTTTTCACCTCGCTAGCCGAGGCCCTGGTGAGGCTAAAGGCTACCGGCAGCTCGTAGGTGGCGTCTACCACGAGGTGGAGTTTGAAGCCAAACCAGCGGATTACTTTCTCCCATAGGCTTCCGTCTTCTCTTTCACCCCGGTAGGTTTTCTGGCCCCAGTCGGCATCAAGCTCCCGCCGGCCATCAGCTTTAGCCTCTTTACCTTTTTCGCCCTTTCGCCCCCGGGCAAAGCTGGCTATGGCCTTGCCGTCTATGGCCAGGATTTGGCCAAAATCCGGCAGACGTTCGCTCATCTCTTCTACCAGCCGGTTGAATATCGCTTCCAGTAACCGTTGGCGGGCCATCAGCTTCTTCAAAAACCGGCTGTAGACCCACGCCGGCGGTACGGCTTTTTCGCCTCGGGCAGGATCAAAACCGCATAGTTGCCGTAACTGCCCGTTACGTCTTAGTTCCCGCCTCAAGCTTTCTATCGAGGGATGCTGGTAGATTATCCCTGCCAGTATGGAGTTCCAGACCGCCCGCACCGGGTAGTCATCCCGGCCTCTTTTGCGCTCCCTCTCTAGATCCCGCATTAGCTCTTCGTCCGGCAGGTTCTCTAAAACTAACCGTAGCCTCTCCAGGTCCCCCAGTTGCTCGATTTCTTCCCACCCAAACAGCCTTGGTTGTGGTATAATGGCCACGGGGTGATCCCTCCCTCGTTTTTTGGGGTTGCTACTAAAAGGATTCGAGGGAAGGGCGCTCACCCCTTCTTCTTTTCCTTTCCTTGGGGTCAATCCTGCCAGATCGCTTTTGCCTACCTCTCCAATGCCCCGAATCTAGGCCGTGCCCCTGGGGTAAAAACTTATTTGCCTTGGCCGTAATCGCTTGCTAGCTCTGGCCCGGCCGGTATGGCAAATGGCTCCGGCTAGGTTATCCCCCATTGCTGGACGGTCTTTGGCACCCAGCGCAAGACTTAGCAGCACGGCGAGCCAAGCTTTTCGCGAGAGTGCCCATGGGGCGTGGCCCCATAACAAAGGCAGGAAATTACGAGGGGGCGAGTCAAGCAACCTGAACAAGATAGTGGAGAACCAGCGCTAACGCGCCCGAGGGCCCGCCCGAGCCGAAGGCCATGGACGGCCACCTAGCTCCCAGGGCGCCACGGACGACGCGCTCAAGCCGCGGACCAGCCTCAAGCCCGGCACAAACCTCAGTGCGGCCCCTCCAAGCGCCGCTCCCTCGCCGCTCAAGCCCGGCCCCGCTTGAGCCAGCCAAATGGAAGGTATGGAGCAGCGCCAGCAGGAACCGCGAGGAAAGGGCCTGCCGCGGGCGCTTCGCTGCAGGCCCGGGAGAAGCAAGCCATCACTTGATTTGGACGCTGGCACCCGCCTCCACCAGCTTTGCCTTGATGCTTTCGGCTTCTTCCTTGCTCACTTTTTCCTTCACCGGTTTGGGTGCGCCGTCCACCAGGTCCTTGGCCTCTTTCAGGCCGAGACCGGTAATTTCCCGCACCACCTTGATCACGTTGATTTTCTTGTCACCGGCGGCCGTGAGGATCACGTCGAACTCCGTTTGTTCCTCCTCCGCCGCCTCGGCTACGGGCGCGGCGGCGGCCGGCGCGGCGGCTACTGCTACGGGCGCGGCGGCGCTCACACCAAAGGTCTCCTCAAAGGCCTTGATCAGCTCGGCAAGCTCGAGCACCGTGAGCCCTTTCACCGCTTCTACGATTTCCTGGACCTTACTCATGGAAGATTGACCTCCTTCTTTTCGCCTCTCGTTACCGAAACTTAAGCCACCAGGAAGGTATCCCCCCGAGACTTACGTCCCGGCCTTTGCCTCTCTTACCTGTTCCAGCACGTAAACCAGGTTACGTAATAGCCCCTGAAGTACGCCCGCGGCACC
>JACIYD010000262.1 GCA_014360105.1 Clostridia bacterium | reverse complement strand
AACAGTCGAAACAAGAAGGAGGGAGGCTGGTTTGGGCCTCACCGTTCAACTGCCCGTGGTGCTCGCCCAAGTGGTAGGGGAGCGCAGCATCGCCCTGGATCCGACGCCGCCGACCGTGGAGGAGGCCTTTAAACTCCTCTTCGGGCGCTATCCTGCGCTCGCGCGCGAGATGCTGGGACCGGACGGAAAAATAGATCATACGTACGGCCTCTTCTTGAACGGCGAAAGAATCTCGCAGTGGCAGGAGCAGGACCGGCCGTTACGCGAGGGCGACGAACTGGTCATTTTGATGATGCTTGCCGGCGGTTAAGTTGGCAAGCAGTGGCAGCAAAAGGTGGAGGTGAAAATGCTGCGGTTGCGGCGTTCCGCCGGCGTGGGTCGCCTGGCCGTGGCAAGAGGGATGGCATCAAGAGTAAACGAGGACCGGATTCGGGCCAGCCGCCAGCACCGGCGCTTGGTGGCCAAGGGAGAGGCGCTGGCAAACGAGTGTGCCGCCATTTTTGCGCAAGCGGGAGTAGGGGAAGAGGCCTACCGCCAGATACGCCAGTTGTTTGACCAAAATCTGGAACAGGACGAGTACATAGGCCTGATCGATCCCACGGGATGGGCGCCGGTTCATACGAACCGCCTGCGGGAAGGTATGGTTTTCAAGGACCCGACGGCGGTCAAGGCCTGCCAGGCGACGGCACCCCTTACCCAGATCTACTACCGCGATACAGGCGAGGTCATTCTTGACGTATCTTGCCCCATTAACGTTCATGGGCAGAAGGTGATGAACCTGCGCGTAGGCAGGGCCTTGCGCGAACGGAGTCTCTGGCCCCGCGTCTACCTTACGGCCCTGCTGCCGGTGATGGTTGCCGCCGTCGCCTGGGGAGCGGCGACGGCGCTCAACCGCCCCTCCTGGTGGTGGCCGGTGGTAGCGGCAGCGGCCGCCGGGATCATCACCGCCTCGGCTTTTCTCGGTGAAATTAACCGAAGTTTGCGGGAATGTTTCCGCGCCAGCAAGGCCGTCGCCGCGGGCAATCTGACTCAATTACTCCCGGCGGCCCGCCGGGACGAGTTGGGCCGGATGGCCCTGGAGATTAATAAGATCTCGCTCGGTCTAAAAAACATTATCCAGCAATTAGGCCAGGAAGCGTCCGTGGTCGGAGCGGCGGCCCGGCAGCAGGCGGCGGCGGTCGAAGAGGCGGGCCAGGCGATCGAGCAGTTGGCGGCGGCCATGCAGGAGATTGCCGGTGAAGCGGGCGGGGAGAAGGCGAATATGGAAGCGGCGGCCGACCTTGCCGCGGCCATTGCGCACGACGCCACGGCGCTCGCCGACCGTAGTCAGAGCTTACGTGAACTGGCCGAACGGGCCTTGGAAGCGTGTGACCGTGGGAGCGGCGCCGTGCGCGTGTCGGTAAACCAGATGGAAAACGTGCGCGGGGTGATTCAGGAAGCGGTAAGTGTCATCAATCGGCTGGAAGAAATGTCGCAGCAAATCAGTACTATCAGCCAGGCCATTACCGACATCGCGGCTCAGACCAACCTGCTTGCGCTCAACGCGGCCATTGAGGCGGCCCGAGCCGGGGAGCACGGCCGCGGCTTTGCCGTAGTGGCCGAGGAAGTGCGCAAACTGGCGGAGGAGGCCTCGCGCTCGGCCGAGGAAATTATGGCGATTATCGGCCAGACTCAGGCAAACACGAGCGCGGCCGTGAAGGCGATGCAGCGGGGTGCGGCGGAGGTAGAGGCCGGCAGCAAGGTGATTACGGAAACCGGAGGCTTCATGGACACCCTCCACCGCCTAATGCAGGACCTGGCCGATCAGGCGGAGGAGGACGACCGCCTCACGCGTACCCTGGCGACAAAGGTAAGTAACCTGGCCGCGCGGGTGGAGACGGCGCGGGCGGCGGCAGAGCGGATGGCCCAGGAAACGGGCCAGATCAACGAGCTTCTCCAGGAGCAAACGGCGGCCGCCCAAGAAATCGCCGGGAGTGCTGGCGAGCTTTCGCGGGTCGTTGCGGAGATGGAAGGCACCGTGCGCCGCTTCCGCCTGGAATGAGAAGACAAGGAAAGGCCCCGGCGCTAAAGGAGCCAGGCGCCGGGGCCTTCATTATCACCCACCCATGGGGGCGCTAGCTAGTTGCCGGCAGCCGCCGAAGAGGCGGGGGCCTTGCGGCCGAAGGCGTGCCAGACCTTCTCCACGTGCTTCGCCTCCATCGGCGCGGTAACGAAGGCGAGAACCACGAGGACGGCGCAGCTCACCGGCAGGGCGAAAGTAAGGGGGTCGACGACGCTCCAGGGGAAGCCGGCCAGCGATGGTCGGCCCATGAGGGCCGGACCGAGTTTAAAGATGCCCGCCATGCGCGCGTTCCCGAACATCATGTAAAACCAGTAAACCACCGTGCCGGAAACCATGCTCCAGGTAGCGGCCGTGGTGCTCACGCGCTTCCAGTAAAGACCGGCCAGGTAGATGGGTAGGAAAGCGGCACAGCAGAAGCCGAAGGTAATGGCCGTGGCCACGGCAATAATGTTTCCGGGAAAGACGGCGCCGACGATCATCGAAACGATCAGCCCGATGAGCATGCCGTAGCGGCTCCAGAAGAAGCGGCGCCTCTCGTCCTGACGGACGTTCCTGTTCAGGTCGTAACCCAACGCCGTGCCGATGAGGTGTACCTGGCCGCTATAGGTAGACATGCAGGCGGCGAGCATCGTGAGCACGAAAAGGTAGGTGAGCACGGGAGGCATGGCGCCGCTGATAAAGGCCGGAATGATTTTGTCCACGTTACCGCCGGCAACCTCAATGGCCAGTTTGCCCGTGGTGCGGTGGAACCAGATGTTCGACAAAGCACCCACGACGTAAACCGTGCCGGGGATGACGAAGATGAAGGGACCGCCGACGGTAAGGGCGCGGTAGATATCGCGGTCGCGGGGCACGGTGAAGAAACGGCTGATGGTCGTCGGCATCGCGAGGATGCCCACGCCCACGCCCATCACCAGCGTGGAGAAGACGAACCACCAGTTGGCGGAGCCGAAAGCGGGCATGCTGGTCCAGCCCAGGTGGCCCGCTTCTTTCAGTTTGGCCGGTACCAGGGGCGTCATGGCCGTCAGCGCTTCGTGAGCCGCACCGAAGCCGCCGAGTTTTACGTAGGTGAGCACATAGAGGAGGCCGATGCCGGCCAGCATGAGCAGTCCCTGCAGGGCGTCGTTATACATTACGGCCTTGAGC
>JACIYD010000261.1 GCA_014360105.1 Clostridia bacterium | reverse complement strand
TTTCGCCTCCAAAGCTTGCCTCAGACTCACTTCCCTCGCCCCCCTACCGGCTCTCGGGCTGCTCCAAGGCATAGAAGCTGGTCGACCGCAATGCGGCACTCGGCAACATCTTGCTGTAATCCTTCGGCGGCAGGAAAACCTTCAGGTTGTCCAGCCGCCCCAACTGCTGCAGCCGGTGGTAGATCAATTCCCAGCCACAGTCGCGCGATTTGTCGGCCTCGCACTTGCCGTTTGCCGCGCCCCCGCAGGCGCCGTTTAAAAGACCTTTCGTGCAGGTCGTCAGCGGGCAGATGCCTCCGGTATAGTGCAGTACGCAATCGCCGCATTCACGGCAGCGTTCCATACCCGGCCATTTGCCCCGAATACCGCCCAGGGAGACGGTGTTGCAACCCGGGTGACAAGGCTTGTTTACCGCCGCCGCCACCGCCTGCACCCCGATGCCGCAGGCCAGCACCAGGAAGGCATCGGCCGCCAGCACGGCCTTGCTCTTGGCCCGCAGCCGCGACTTAACCAGCGCCTTCTGACAGAGGAAATCAATGCTCGTACACCCGACTACCTTCTTCCCTTCTTTTTCCAGATGTTCCTGGACGGCCGCGAGCTGCGCGGGGCCGCCCGTGCCGCTGGCTTCGGCACAACCGCTGCAACCGACAAGGAAAAGATTATTGTCCTGAGCAAGATACCCCATGATCTCTTCCCATGGCTTGAGCTCCGAAAGGATCATGCGCCTTGTTCACTCCTTCTCCCGCGTTTAACCAACTCGCAGGTGGGAAAGCCGCGAGCCACCGGGGGTCAAAAGGTGCACCGCGCAGGCAAGGCACGGATCAAAGGAGCGGACCACGCGCACCACTTCGAACGGGTTGTCCGGGTCTTTCACCGGAATCCCGGTCAGCGCCTGCTCAAGCGCACCCGGTTGTCCCTGGCCGTCCCGCGGGGAACCGTTCCAGGTAGTGGGAACCACGCACTGGTACCCGGCGATCTTGTAATCCTCGATGCGGATCCAGTGGCCCAGGGCGCCGCGTGCCGCCTCGGTCAGGCCCATGCCGCTCGCCTGCCGCGGCAACAGATACTCCGCCGCGGCGGGCCGGCCCGGCTCCAATTGCAGAAGCCAGCGTTCCAGCGCCTCCGCAATGAGTTTGGTCGCTAAAGCGCGCGCCAGATGCCGCCCGGCCACGGAGAACAACCGGTCCGCACCGGCTCCCAACTCACGCAGCGCCCAATCAACCAGCTCCTTCACCCTGGTCCTGCCGGCGGCGTAGCTTACGGCGATATGGGCCAAGGGGCCGACTTCGCAGACCCGCCCGGCGTAACGCGGTGCTTTCAGCCAGGAGTAGGCGCCTGCCTTGCCGGGTTGCGGTTTGGTCTCGCCATCGCCGGGATATCGCGCCGCCTCCTGCTCGTACCAGGACGACGAAACGTCCTCGACGATCTTCTTTACGTCAAGCGGCTCGAGTACTAGATTGCGGTCTACCAGACCGGCGGCAAAGAGGGTCTCGCCACCGGGCTCGGGGTAAGCACCGTACGAGAGCAGAAGCCCGCAGCCGCGGCCGATCTCCAGGTAGTCGGGGTAGGTCCTGGCCACGGCCAGGACGTCGGGTAAGTACACGTTATCGATAAAGGACTGAAGCTCCCGTAGACGCCAGAGGAAGGAAGCGATCTTGTCCACCGTAGGTTGCTCGGTTACGCCGCCGGGGATCACGCCGACGCTGTGCGGCACTTTGCCGCCCAGCAGGGCTACCATTTCCTGTCCCTTCCGCCTTATTTCCAGGGCCTGGGCGTAATGCGCCACCAGTTCCCGGTTCGTTTGCGCCGGGAAGCGATAATCCCCCTCGTAGCGGGGCACAAAGGGGCCCAGTTCACCCCGGGCGGCGAAATCCTTAAGCGAACAAAGGACGGGATCGCGACCCTCGTAAGATGCCACCGCGGTGACGTCGATATAATCGAGGGCGGCCAGGTGGTAGAAGTGCAGGATGTGGTCCTGAACGTCATGTGCCCCCTGGATGAGGTTACGCATGAGGATCCCGTTTGCGGGGATTTTGTCGCTAACACCAAAGGCGTCGTCAAGGCACCGCACCGCCGCAATCCCGTGGGACTGGGGGCAAACACCACAAATGCGCTGGGTAATAACTAAGGCGTCCCGCGGGTCGCGTCCGCGTAAAATGTTTTCGATGCCGCGGAAAAGCATGCCCGAACTCCGGGCCTCTTTAACCTCTCCCCCCTCGACCACGACCTCGAGCTTCAAGTGCCCTTCAATGCGCGTCACGGGGTCAATGACGATGCGCGCCATAACCGGTCCTCCTTAAGCTATCGCCGGCAGGTCGGCGTCGGTGGTTTTCTGGTAGAAAGGAGCCACCAGATCCGGAAACTCCGGCTGGGTGCAGCCCTGGCACGGCGCCCCGGTGCCGATGCACCAGTTGGTGCCACCATTCCAGAGCCGCTTGGGACAATCACTATAAGTGACCGGTCCTTTGCAGCCTACGTAATAGAGGCAACCGGGTTCCCCGGGCTGTTTGGCGAACTTTCCTTCGTCGAAATAGGCCCGGCGCGGACAGTTCTCGTGGATCAGGCTGCCGTAGAAGGCAAGAGGCCGCTTCAGGTCATCGAGCGGCGGCAACTGGAGGTCACCGAGGAGCAAAGCCGCCACCGTGCCCACAAACCAGTCGGGATGAGGCGGACATCCGGGGACGTTGACCAGGGGCACCTTCAGGCCCTGCCGGTCGAGGAGTTCTTCCATCCCGATACAGCCGCTGGGATTCGGCGCCGCCGCCGGAATACCACCGAAGGAAGCACAGGTACCCAGCGCGATGACCGCCGCGGCCGCGCGTGCGGCTTCCTCAACCACCGCCAGAATGCTCTTCTCTCCCAGGTGGCCGTAGACACCCCCGGCCGCCGCCGGGATCGCCCCCTCGACCACCAGGAGATAGCCTCCTTTGCCAATTTCGCTTTGCAGCGCCTTCCAGGCCACTTCCCCCGCCCCAGCCATGATTGTCGCATGATACCGCAGGCTGAGGTGCTTACCCGGCACTACCTCGTCTACGAGGAGGTTCTTGATGGTGGGGCTGGTACTATTCAAGACGGAGATGGAGCAGCCGGTGCAAGTCGAGCCCTGGAGCCAGACGACCGGATACTCTTTCACTGGGGCAACCAATCTTCTTGGCACCTCCCGCACTTAACCGGGTTGATCCCGGTTTTCAGGTTCCCATCCTTTTCCGGAAG
>JACIYD010000260.1 GCA_014360105.1 Clostridia bacterium | reverse complement strand
CCGTGATGCAACCCAGACCATCACGCATTAGATTCTCAAGCATACAATAGAAATTCCGAACCCTGAAGTGCTTGCCGCACAAGACTTTTTAGAATTCGCCATCATGGGATAGACAGGCTAAAACGGCCTTCGCGCAGCTCACATTCAGGAGGTCACAGGTTCAAGTCCTGTCAGCCCCACCAGATTTGACAAGGGTTTCAGGGTTCGGGCGCTGACAACGGAAAGCGGTTTGACAACAATTTGACAACAACCCGAACCCGCTGGCCGCGAATATTAACCGCCAGGGTCACCCCTGGCGGCAGGGCATCGGTTCCCCTCTTCCTTGCGCCAGTTCCCTTGCGTGGCGGAGGGAACTTTTTGTTTGGGCCAAAGGTCGTTCAGCTTGGCAGCCGCCGCCTTCTTCACTTCCGGCAGAACGTGAGAATAGGTGTCCAGCGTTACGCTTATCTGGGAGTGGCCCAGAAGCTCCTGGACCACCTTGGGATGCTCGCCCAACTCAAGCAGCCGCGTGGCGTAGGTATGGCGCAGGCCGTGGGGGGTGACGCCTTCCGGCAGCCCGGCCATTCTCTTTAGCTGGTCAAACTTGCGGTTAAAGTTTCTCGGGTCCATCGGCGTGCCAAGCTCCGTGGCGAAGACCAGGCCGTTGTCCTCGTATGCCTCAGCTCGCGCCGCACCCGAATAATGCCTTCCCTCAGATCAAGGTCCTCCCATCGCAAAGCGAGGATTTCGCCCCTTCTCATCCCTGTAGCCAGGTCGAGCAGGAAGGCCGCCCCGAGCCGATCCTGCTCCAACACCTCGAAAAACCGCTTCTGCTCCTCCAGGGTGAGGACGCGGGGCTCCTTCCTTGCCTGTTTGGGCAGGGTAGTCGCCTCGGCGACGTTGCGGGCTACCAGCCCCTCCTTCATGGCCTGCTTCAGGGCGGCGTGCATGATGGTGTGGATCAGGCGGACCGTCCTGGGAGAAAGGCCGCAAGCTGATTTCTCGTTATACAACTTCTGCAAGTGGCTGGGCGCTAGCTGCCGCAGGCGGATCGAGCCGATGGCGGGCTTGATCTGGACGCGGATTAAGTACTCGTAGTTCTGCCAGGTAGTGGGCCTGATCCGGGGTGGCTTTTTATACTCGTTTAGCCATGTATCGAGCCATCCGGCGACGGTCACCCGCGACGGCTCCACCGGGATGCCCTGCTTTAGGTCGTTTAAGGCCTTCGCCAGCTTCTCGGCCGCCTCCTGGCGGGTTTTCCCGTAGAAGTAAGCCCGCCTGGGCTTGCCGGTTTGGGGATCATGCCGACGGTCACCGCGGCCATCCATCGGCCGTCCTTGCGCTTTACTACGGTTCCCTCGTTATTGCCGCGCTTCCTGGCCATACTCGCCCTGCACCCCCTACCCTACTTGATCACTCCCTGCTTTCTAAGCGCCCTCACTCTGCGTTCGGCGCGTTCATAAAGCCCTTCGTGGTATCCAACGATGACCACCAGACACCCTTTCTCCTTCTCCTTGACCGCGTAGACGGCCCGGCAGGCCCCTCCGGGCAGGGAAAACTCCAGGGACCGAAGGCCCCGCAGCACCCCCTTGAGGGCATGCCCCTTGTACGGGTTTTCCTCCAGGGCGAGCATCTCGCGGACTACTCGCTCCCGGTAGGGCTCTAGATCCTGAAGGTCGTCTTCTACCGCGCGCGTAATACGAACGGAAAACCTCTCAGACATCGGTCAGCCCGTGCTCTCTGGCGTAGTCCCTCAGGTCTTTAGTCCGCCCGGCCCGGTACTCCTTTTCGGCATGCTCCCACAGAACCGCTATCGGGTCTTCCACTGCCCTGGTTATCCGCACCAAATTGCCCTCCGGCTCATGTTTGAGGAAAACGGTGTCGCCGGCTTCCACGCCCAGGGCCTCCCTTATGCTCTTGGGCAACGTCAGCCGGCACTTGTTGTCCAGACGCACAGCCACCTGCTTTTTGCCGGGCATTCTTAAGCGCCTCCTTCCTGTAGGATACTCCCACTGCCATCTTACCCCTTGGGCCGGATGAAGTCAATAAGGCCGGGCCAGCATCCTGCCTACCCGGCCAACGCGCACCACTTTTTTTCCATGTTCTGGCATCCTGAAACCCCTTGCTACACAAGGCCTTCGGGGCTCCATCTTCTGCCATTCTCTAACATCGGCCCTAGAAGACGGGCTTTCGGCGGGGCAGATATAAAAACCCATAGCTGCGGCGGAAAACCGCCTTGTGGGGCATTCTGGCGGCAGAGCGTCGGCGTCAGGACGCGGGCGCCGCGGGCCCCTGCCGCCCGGGCCGGAGAAAACTGGCTGGTGTACGCAAAAGCCGGGCAACAGTCCTGTACTTGCCCGGCCAGTTTGGCGGGTCTACAGGCGTTTCTACTGGGCGTAAAGACCTTCGGTGGCCCTTTGCTGCTCGGACAAGAACTAATCGCTCTTCAGACCGAGGCCCTATAGCTACTGCGGAAGATTTGCCGCTTCCAACCAGCCACGATTCTTTGCTAACAGGCGCACCCAGTCTGCCAGGTGAAGCGGTATCTCCCAATAGGCCTCTGTCGCGTTTCCGAAACCATAACCATCAGTATAATCTCCTTCTTCAGCCCCAGCCGTGCCAAGGCCGCCAACAACAAGCACGGCTTTTGAGCCATCCTTTCGCTGGACATAGAACGCAAACCGCCATTGCTGCGTCAGCGCATTGTCCTCGATTAACTCGGCCACAGCGTCAAGCACCTGTGTATCCCGCAGAGCATACCTGACGTCATCGCTCTTTTTGACTAGCTCAATGGCGATCTCAGGCGTCAAGCGGGTATATAAGGTTCTTAGGCCCCATTCAGGAGGTCACAGGTTCAAGTCCTGTCAGCCCCACCAGGAAAGCCAGCAATGATAAGGCTTTGCGGTTTCGGGTTGGTGCGGCGAAAGGCAAACGTGGGAATTCGTCACATTTTCGTCACCGAAACCCGCAAAGCCCGGTTGCCCGGGGGAGCGCACCTACCGGGTTTTCTTTATAATTATTCAACACCGCGTAGCCTGGTTTGCCACCGTCTTCCGGGAAAAGCTTCGGCAGGCGCGGGCGGAGATGTAAACTACCGTGCCACCAACCCGGTGCCCCGGCCCCCTATTATCAGCTCATCCCCACCGTACCACCGTGACCACAATGTCAACGTAATCTGCAAAGCCAGGCAGGGCTGGGCAATCTAATGTGCGAAAACCGGCTTTGCCAACGCCCGATCCGGGCAAA
>JACIYD010000026.1 GCA_014360105.1 Clostridia bacterium | reverse complement strand
CGAGATGGACGGCTGTGGGCACCAGTGGCAAGGCTGTCTCCTCCTCCAAACTTCCAGTATTTGGCATATCTTTGCCTTTGTTGTGGGCGGATGCCGCGTGGGGCACTCGCGTTGTTCTTTACGCTAGGTGCCGTTCGCCAGCAACCGGCTCACCGCGTGCGCCAGCTCCGGCCGGCCGTGTTCCGCCAGATAGTGCACCAGCCGGTAGGAAGCAGGCGCCTCCAACCCGAACCGTGCGAGAAACTCCGTATCCTGTAACACTTCCTGCGCCCTACCGTCACCCACCAGACGCCCCTCTGCCAGGACCAATACCCTCTCCGCCCAGCGGGCCACCTCGAGGTCGTGGGTGGCCAGAATTACCGCGGTGCCTCTTTCCGCCAGCCGGTCGAGGAGCGCCAAGAGATCCTGGGTGGCCCGGGCATCGAGGCCGGCGGTTGCTTCGTCCAAAACCAATAACCGCGGCCGCATCGCCAGTACGGCAGCCAGGGCAACCCGCCTTTGTTCGCCATAACTCAAGGTGAAAGGCGAGCGTGCCAGCAGTGCCGCATCGACCAGCCCAACGGCGGCCATGGCCTCGCGTGTGCGCACGGCAATCTCTGCGGGTGCCAGCTTCAACTGCCGCAAGCCAAAGGCGACTTCTGCGGCCACGGTCTCGCCGAACAATTGGTGGCACGGCGACTGGAAGATGAAGCCCACCTGCCGGCGCCAGGCCGCTCGGTCGAAGCCGGGTGCGGCGACCGCCTGGCCTTCCCAAAAAACGTGCCCCCCGGTGGGTGTAAGGAGACCGTTAAAATGGAGCAGGAGCGTCGTCTTGCCCGCACCGTTGGGACCGATCAAGGCAACCCTTTCTCCTGCTTGCAGGCGCAGGCTTATTCCCTTCAGGGCCGCCGGTCCCAAGGGATAGTGATAGCTGACATCTACAAGTTCAAGGAGCAAAGAATTTCGCCCACCTCTTCTGCGGTCGCCGGCCGGGCCGGAAGAGGATAACCGGCGCGCACCAGCCGCTCCACCATTTCCGCCTCCGGCGGCCAGGCCAGACCAAGACGGGAGAAATCGTCCCGCCGGGCCAGGATTTCGGCCGGAGCCAAAGCAGCACAAATGCGGCCCTGCTGCATTACCAGGATCCGGTCGGCGAGCACGAACTCCTCGCCGGTGTGGGTCATGATGAGAATGCCCAAACCCTCTTCCCGGGCCAGCTTGCGGCAAAGCTCGAGCAGGGCACGGCGGGCGCCGGGCGCAAGCAGCACCGTAGCTTCGTCCAGGATGAGGTACCGCGGCTCCATCGCCAGCACGGCGGTCAAGACCACCTTTTGCTTCTCTCCTGCGGAGAGCGAAGGCACGGCCTTGCCGGCCAGCGCCTCGCTGCCGGTACGCCGCAGCGCCACCTCTACCCGCCGCTTGACTTCTGCGGGGGATAAATTGAGATTGGCGGGCCCAAAAGCGATTTCTTCCTCGACCAAGGTGGCGACCAGTTGACTCTCGGGATCGGGCCCAACCACGCCGACGCGGCAGCGCACCTGCCAGCGCTCATCCGGGTTTGCCGTATCCAAACCGTCTACCAGCACGCGGCCCGCACGCGGCAAAAGAAGCCCGTTTAAGTTTCGCGCCAGCGTGGACTTGCCGCAACCGTTAGGGCCCACCAGGCAGACGATTTCCCCGGGTAACAGGCGCAGGCTTGCCCCGTTAAGAGCAGCCTTTGCCTCCTGCTGTCCCGGAAAGGCATAAACCAGATCTTGCGCCAAGAGCACGGTCCTCGCCCCCGGCCTTAAACCAGTTCCACCACCGCCATGGGCGAACCGTCGCCCCGCCGGATGTCCGTCTTGATCACCCGCGTATAACCTCCCGGCCGTTCACGGTAGCGAGGCCCCAACTCCTCGAAGACTTTTTTCACCACCGTTTCATCCAGCAGGAAAGCCAGGGCCTGGCGCCGCGCGTGAAGATCACCTTGCTTGCCCAGGGTGATCATTTTTTCCGCCAGGCGGCGCAACTCCTTCGCCCTGGTCTCGGTCGTTTCAAGGCGGCCCTCCCGCAGCAGGGAGGTCACCAGATTGCGCAGCATGGCACGGCGGTGGTCGCTCCGCCGACCTAACTTACGGTAACTCAAACCTCGCCACTCCTCCGAACTTCCATTTTCTGAGGGCTTAGGACTGCAAGTCGCTTGGAGCAAATCCCAGGCCCGCCCCCTGCAATTTCCCGCCTCCATTCTGGAGCGACGGGCCACCGAATACTCTAATCGTCGGACTTGCGGAGGGATAAACCCAGTTCGGCCAGCTTCTGCGCCACTTCCTCCAGCGATTTCTTGCCCAGATTGCGCACCTTCATCATGTCTTCTTCGCTGCGCTGGACGAGTTCCTGCACCGTATTGATTCCCGCGCGTTTCAGACAGTTATAGGAACGCACCGAAAGGTCAAGGTCTTCGATGCTCATATTGAGGATGCGGTCGTGGCGGCTGTCGCCCTTGTCTACCATGGTCAGTTCCTCACCCAGGTTGTCGGTCAGGGAGAGGAACAGCTTAAGGTAGTCGGTCATAATCTTTGCCGCCGCGCTTACCGCCTCCCCCGGCTCCAGGCTTCCGTTGGTCCAGACCTCAAGGATCAATTTATCGTAATCGGTCACCTGGCCGACGCGCGTATTCTCTACGCGGTAATTTACCCGGGGGACGGGGGTAAAAATGGAATCTACGGGGATCACGCCGATGGCCTCGCCGTCCCGCTTGTTCCGCTCCGCGGGCGTGTAGCCGCGACCCTTTTCCACCGTCAGCTCCATGACCAGGCGGCCGTCACTTTCCAGGGTGGCAAGATGCCAGTCGGGATTGAGGACCTCAACATCGGCGTCGCAAATGATGTCGCCTGCCTTGACCTCTCCCGGGCCTTGCGCCTCAATGCGAACCGTTTTCGGCCCGTCACCGTACATTTTGAAGCAGACGCCTTTGAGGTTGAGGATGAGGTCGGTGGTATCTTCAACGACGCCGGGAATCGTGGAAAACTCGTGCAGCACCCCGTCGATCTTTACCTGGGTCACGGCGGCGCCCGGCAAGGACGACAAGAGCACCCGGCGCAGGGCATTGCCCAGAGTGATCCCGTAGCCCCTTTCCAACGGCTCCACCACATAGCGGCCGTAGCGCCGGTCGGCACTGAGCTCGACGCAGTTGATCCGCGGCTTTTCGATCTCCAGCAATGCTACCCCTCCTTCGCCTTACCGGGAGTAGAGCTCAACGATCAGGTGCTCTTCTACCGGTACGTCGATGTCCTCACGGGAAGGAAGGCTCAAAACGCGGCCCCGCAGGTTCTCCTTATCTATTTCCAGCCAGGCCGGGGGAGTACGGTGTGCCAGCGCCTCGGCAATGGCCTTAAACTTAGGCGACTCCTTGCTCTTTTCCCGTACCGCGATGACGTCGCCCGGTCTCACCTGGTAGGAAGGGATGTCGACCTTGCGGCCGTTCACGGTAAAATGACCGTGGCGCACCAACTGCCTTGCCTCGGCGCGAGAACCGGCAAGTCCCAGGCGGTAAACAGTATTATCCAGCCGCTGCTCCAGCAGGCGTAGCAGGTTCTCTCCCGTTACCCCTTTCTGCCGTTCGGCGCGGGCGAAGTAATTGCGGAACTGCCGCTCGAGAACGCCGTAAATACGCTTTGCCTTTTGCTTCTCCCGCAACTGCATCCCGTACTCGGTTAGCTTCTTCCGGCCGTGGCCGTGGAGCCCGGGCGCATAGGGGCGGCGCTCCATGGCGCACTTGTCCGTGTAGCAGCGCTCTGCCTTGAGGAAAAGTTTTGTTCCTTCCCGCCGGCAAAGACGACAGACGGCTTCCGTATACCTAGCCATCAGCCCACCTCCTTAAACGCGGCGCCGCTTCGGCGGGCGGCAACCGTTATGCGGTATTGGCGTTACGTCTTTAATAACCGTCACTTCCAGTCCGGCGGCCTGGAGGGAACGGATGGCCGCCTCTCGGCCTGCGCCCGGTCCTTTAACCCGGCACTCCACTTCCTTCATGCCGTACTCCATCGCTTCTTTGGCCGCTGTCTCGGCGGCCATCTGGGCGGCAAAAGGTGTGCTCTTACGCGAACCTTTAAAGCCCACGGTACCGGCGCTGGCCCAGCACAGGACATTGCCGTGCTTATCGGTAATGGAAACGATCGTGTTGTTAAAGGTCGACTTGATATGGGCAACGCCGCTTTCCACATGGCGTCGTTCTTTGCGGCGCGCCCGCGTAGGCCTTCTGCCCAAGGTCCTTTATCCCTGCCTTTCTTTTTTACTTCTTGCGGCGTACCCCGACCGTCTTGCGCGGCCCCTTGCGCGTGCGGGCGTTGGTTCGGGTACGCTGGCCGCGCACCGGCAGGCCGCGACGGTGGCGCAATCCCCGATAACAACCGATATCGATTAGGCGCTTAATGTTCATCGCCACTTCCCGCCGCAGGTCGCCCTCCACCGTATAATGGCGATCGATCATTTCCCGCAGCCTGCTGACCTCGTCCTCCGTCAGATCCCGCACCCGCGTATCAGGGTTAACGCCCGTCTCGCGCAGAATATGACGCGAACGGGACAAGCCGATGCCGTAAATGTAGGTCAGGGCTACCTCAATGCGCTTGTCTCGCGGTAGGTCGACGCCGGCAATACGCGCCATCTTTCCACCCCCTTAGCCCTGTTTCTGTTTGTGCTTCGGATTCTCGCAGATAACCATTACGCGTCCGTGGCGCTTGATGACCTTGCACTTCTCGCAGATGGCCTTGACCGACGGCTTGACCTTCAAGGCTCTCCCTCCCTCTGTCGCGGGCCGCTGGCCCGCGGCGCCTACTTGTAGCGGTAAGTAATCCGGCCTCGGGTAAGATCGTAAGGGGATAATTCCACCGTAACCCGGTCGCCGGGTAAAATGCGGATGAAGTTCATTCTGATTTTGCCCGAGACATGGGCGAGGACGCGGTGGCCGTTATCCAGCTCCACGCGAAACATACCGTTAGGGAGCGCTTCCACTACGGTACCCTGAAGCTCAATCACATCCTTTTTCGCCATCCCCTTCCTCCTCTCCGCGGGGATCCGACTGCCTCTCCCCTTCGGTAAGAGCGGCCAACGCCTTGCGGATTTCCGCGTCCGTGGGCAATTTGCCTGCCTCCAACTTGGCTGCCATGTCCCTGGCAATCCGGCCGGTGGGCTGCAAATGCTTCACGTTCTTCCGCTTGGGCCGGGCCACCCGGCGCAGTTCCCCGTCCGCCACGTAGGCATAACCGTCGCCGGCTACTTTTAGTACGAGCAACGGACGGCCACGGTCACGGCCGGCCTTGGACAGAACCAACTGCCCGACCCTCAACTCCCCCGGTACCCGCCGCACCGCAGTCTCTACCCCCTACAAGAGCGTGAGGATCTTTGGCCCGTCCGCCGTAATGGCCACCGTGTGCTCAAAATGGGCCGAATAAGACCCGTCCCGGGTAACCACCGTCCAGCCATTGGCAAGCACTTTCACCTCCGGCCGGCCGCAGTTGATCATCGGCTCGATGGCCAGGGTCATCCCCGCCACCAAGCGCGGCCCCCGCCCCGGCTGGCCGTAATTGGGCACCTGCGGTTCTTCGTGCATGGTCCGGCCGATCCCATGCCCGACAAATTCTCGCACCACGCTGTACCCATTCCTTTCCGCATGCGTTTGGATGGCGTGCGAAATGTCACTTAACCGCCGGCCGATCCGGGCCTGCTCAATGCCCAGCCAGAGCGCTTCCCGGGTGACCTGAAGTAACCGCTCAACCTCCGGTTTGACGCGGCCCACGGGAATGGTAAGCGCGGCATCGCCGTGGTAACCGTCGAGAATGGCCCCGATGTCAATACTAATAATATCCCCCTCGGCCAGCCTTCTTAAACCAGGAATACCATGTACTACCTCCTCGTTAATCGAAGCGCAAATGCTGGCCGGGAAACCGCGGTAACCCTTAAACGAGGGGTAAGCCCCCTTTTGCCTGATGTAGCTTTCCGCCAGGTCGTTCAATTCCTGTGTGGTCACTCCCGGGGCCACGACCCGCTGTAAAAGGGCAAGCGTCTGGGCGACGATGCGGCCCGCTTCCCGCATCACTGCCAGTTCCCGCTCCGACTTTAAGATGATCACACGCGCCCGTCTCCCGCAAGGGCATTTACTGTCGGCCCAGCGCCCGCAGCACGGCCCGCCCTACTTCTTGCACGCTCTGGTCGCCGTCGACCTCGCGCAGCAACCCCTGTTGACGATAATACGCCAGAAGCGGCGCCGTCTGTTCACGGTAGACCTGACGGCGGCGACGCACCGTCTCTTCCGTGTCATCGCTTCGTTGGTAAAGCTCGCCGCCACAGCGGTCGCACACCCCGGCTACGCGGGGCGGGTTATAGACCAGGTGATAGTTGGCGCCGCACCGACGGCAAACGCGCCGGCCCGTGAGGCGGGCAACCAGCTTTTCCTCGGGTACATCGATATTCAGGACCGCATCCAGCGCCGCCCCGTTCTCCGCGAGCATGGCCTGCAGTGCCTCGGCCTGGGGTACGGTGCGCGGAAAACCGTCGAGCAGAAAGCCGCGTTGGCAGTCCGGCTCTCGCAGGCGCTCGCGCACCATGCTCACCGTAACCGCATCGGGTACGAGTTGCCCGGCATCAAGATACTTTTTTGCCTCCTGCCCAAGGGGCGTACCCTGGCTGATGGCGGCACGGAAAAGGTCTCCGGTGGCTACATGCGCGAGGCCAAAAGTTTCCACCAGGTACTGCGCTTGCGTACCCTTGCCCGCCCCCGGAGGCCCTATGATTACCAGTCGCATCTACCCGCCCGCACCTGACCGGCACGGGCCTCTCCCTCCTTTTCTCCCTACTTGATGAAGCCCTCATAATGCCGCATCAGGAGTTGGGCTTCCAATTGTTTCATCGTATCCAGGGCCACTCCCACCACGATTAAGAGAGAAGTGCCCCCGAAATAGACATTGAGCCCGGTGGCCGCGGTCACCAGATTGGGTAAAATGGCAATGAAAGCCAGGAAAACCGCCCCGGCAAAGGTAATCCGGGTAAGAATGCGCTCGAGGTATTCCGCCGTCGGCCGGCCGGGCCGCAGTCCGGGAATGAAACCGCCGTATTTCTTGATGTTGTCCGCCACATCCACGGGGTTGAAGGTAACCGCCGTGTAAAAGTAGGTGAAGAAAATGATCAGTACGGCATAGAGAACCATATATTGTACACTGCGGAAGTCAAAGAACTGGACCACCCTTTGCGCCAGTGCATTTTGCGGAAACCATGAAGCCAGTGTGTTGGGGAAAAGTAAGATCGACATGGCAAAGATCACCGGAATCACGCCCGCCTGATTGACCTTGAGCGGGATGTGCGTGCTCTGCCCGCCGTAAACTCTTCGCCCCACCACCCTTTTCGTATATTGCACTGGCACGCGCCTTTGCCCTTCGTTCATCGCCACCACCGCGCCGATCACGACGGCGGCAATGACCGCAAAACCCAACACGCTGATGATCCCCACCGTACCCGTGCGCACAAACTCGTAGATCCCGTAAAACTCCTGGGGCAACCGAGCGACGATACCGGCAAAGATTAGCAGGGAAATCCCGTTCCCGATCCCCCGCTCGGTAATCAACTCACCCAGCCACATGAGAAAAGTGGTACCGGCGGTCAGAGTGACGGCTACCATCAGATAGGCCGGCAGACCCGGGTGCAAGAGTGCTACCGGTTCCGAACGGCCGAGGAAGACCGCCATACCAATGGCCTGGATGAAGCCCAGAACCACCGTCCCGTAGCGCGTGTACTGGACGATCTTTCGCCGCCCTTCTTCTCCTTCCTTCGCCAGTCGCTCGAGCTTAGGGATAACGACGGTAAGCAACTGCATAATGATCGAAGCATTAATATAGGGCATAATGCCCATGGCGAAGACGGTAAAACTCTTGAAAGCCCCGCCAGAGATGATATCGAAGAAACCAAAGAGCAGCCCGGCCTCCATTATTTTGGCCAGGGCCTCCTTGTCAATGCCGGGTACGGGTATGTGGGCGCCAATGCGAAAGACCACCAGGATGGCCAAAGTAAAGACGAGGCGACGGCGCAGGTCGGCCACTTTCCAGGCACTGGCCAGCGTCTGCAGCACCTAGATCACCTCGGCCCGGCCGCCGGCGGCCTCGATCTTCCGCCGTGCCGCCTCGCTAAAGCGGTGCGCCTTTACCGTGAGGGGTCTGGTCAGTTCGCCTTCGCCCAACACTTTCACCCCGTTTGCCAGGGACCTGACCAGCCCGGCCTCACACAGGCGTTCGGGAGTAATCAGGTCCTCGCCCAACCGCTCCAGGTCCCTTAGGTTGACAATCGCCATCTCTTTCCTGCCGGCGTGGTTAAAACCCCGCTTGGGAATACGGCGCACAAGCGGCATCTGCCCGCCTTCAAAGCCCCGCCTGATGCGCCCCCCGGCCCGCGCTTTCTGGCCTTTATGCCCCCGCCCGGCCGTCTTACCCAGGCCGCTGCCAATGCCCCGCCCCACCCGGCGGCGTTCGTACCTGGCTCCTGGCGCCGGCCGCAACTCGTGCAATTGCACGCCTCTCGCCTCCTTACCCTTACTCCCCGGCCAGCTCTTCTACCCGCACAAGATGCTGCACGCGGCGGATCATCCCCCGGATGGAGGGCGTATCTTCGTGGACGACCTGGCTGTTGAGCTTACCCAGGCCGAGCGCGGCGATCGTACGCCGCTGCCTTTCCGGGCGGCCGATTAGACTTCTAACCAGTGTAACGCGCAGCTTGCCCATTTTCTTCCTCTCCTCTAGGCCAGCAACTCGTGTACGCTCTTGCCGCGTAAGCGGGCCACGTCTTCGGGTCGGCGCAATTGTTTCAAGCCCTGAACGGTGGCGTAGACAACGTTGATCGCGTTGTCGGAGCCTAGGGACTTCGTAAGGATGTCCTTGACCCCGGCCATCTCCAGTACTGCCCGGACCGCACCGCCGGCAATGACGCCGGTGCCCGGCGCCGCCGGCTTCATCAATACCCGGGCCGCACCGAACACGCCCGTTACCTCGTGAGGAATGGTGGTATCAACCAGCGGCACGGTGAACATGTTCTTTTTAGCCACTTCGATGCCCTTTCTGATGGCCTCGGGCACTTCTCCTGCCTTACCCAGGCCGGCGCCTACGTGACCGTTCCCGTCACCCACTACTACCAGCGCGCTAAAACTGAAACGGCGCCCGCCCTTGACCACCTTGGCCACACGGTTGATACTGACGACCCTCTCGTTCAGCTCCAGTTGCGAGACGTCAATTTTCCGCACCTTCTCGCCCCCTTCTTTGTCAGAAATCCAGTCCGCCGGCGCGCGCTCCTTCGGCCAATGCCGCCACCCGGCCGTGATAGAGATTACCGCCTCGGTCAAAAACCACCCGGGTAATACCCCGCTCCCGGGCCTTGGCTGCCAGCTTCTCCCCGACCAGGCGCGCCGCGGCCACGTTTCCGCCTCTGCCGCCCAGCTTCACCCGCAGCTCGGGATCCAAACTGGAAACGGCAACTAAAGTATGGCCGCGGCTATCGTCGATAATCTGGGCGTAAATGTGGGCATTGCTGCGAAATACCGCGAGCCTCGGGCGGGCACTGGTACCGATGATGCGCTTGCGCAGGCGCAGGTGCCTTTTTGCCCGCAGTTTTTTGCGATCTTCGCGTTTGATCACCCGCACCGCCCCCTACTTCTTCTTCCCGGTCCCGGCTTTGCCCACTTTATGACGCAGGCGCTCGCCCTCGTACCTGATCCCCTTGCCTTTATAAGGCTCGGGCGGCCGCACCCCGCGAATACGGGCGGCAAGATTGCCCACCGCCTCTTTATCAATGCCGTGGACCACAACCCGGTTCGGCGCCGGCACCTCAATCTCTAACCCCGGTTCCGGGACGATTTCTACGGGTCGGGAATAACCTACCGTGAGTACCAGTTTTTCTCCCTGTTTGGCCGCGCGGTAGCCGACACCGCTCAGCTCCAGCGAACGAGTAAAACCTCGACTTACCCCTTCCACCATGTTCTTTACCAGGGTACGGACGAGCCCATGCAATGCCCGGTGCTCCCGGGCGTCGCTCGGCCGCTCCACCAGAAGCCTGCCTTCCTCCTGCCGCACGGTGATGGCCCGGGGCACGCTCCTTGCCAGTTCACCCTTGGGTCCCTTTACCCGGACCAGATTATCCTCGATGGTTACCTCTACCCCCGCCGGTATTTCGATGGGTTTCCTCCCAATGCGCGACACGGCCAGCCCCCCTTACCAAATATAGCAGATTACTTCGCCGCCCAACCCGCGCTTACGGGCCTCTTTATCGGTCATCAGCCCGCGGGAGGTAGAGATAATGGCAATCCCCAGGCCACCCAATACCTTGGGCAACTGGTCTTTACGCGCGTAAACTCTTAAGCCCGGCCGCGAGATGCGTTTCAGCCCGGTGATGACCTTCTCTCGGTTTACACCGTAGCGCAAGTACAAGCGTAGGACGCCCTGCTTGCCGTCCTCAATGTATTCGTAGTCACGAATAAAACCTTCGCGCTTCAAGATGTCCGCCATGGCCCGCTTCATTTTTGAAGCGGGAACCTCCACCGTTTCCTTGTGTACGGTGGTGGCGTTGCGTAGCCGTGTGAGAAAATCGGCAATGGGATCGGTCATATGCTTCCGGCCCCCTTACCAGCTAGCCTTGCGAATGCCCGGTATTTCGCCGCGGTGGGCCAGGCTACGGAAGCAAATGCGACAGAGCCCGAACTTCCGTAA
>JACIYD010000259.1 GCA_014360105.1 Clostridia bacterium | reverse complement strand
GTTCACCCTCGAGGGTCTCCAGCCGGAAAAGGTGAAGTAAAAGCATAACCTCGCTCTCGTTCAGGCCTAAACGCGCATAATAGGCGAGGAGAAGATTGGGAACGGCGACCATCCCACCGAGCCACAGGCTTGACCCGAAGGCTGCCAGCAACGCCGCTCTTGCCCCTTGCACCTTTCGCCCCCCCATGTTAATAAGACGCATCCCTGTCCGTCCCCATTATAGCATAAAACAGCGGGTGCTTTCTGGAAAAGCCGGAGGCCGAGGGTTATAATTTTAGGCAGGAGGTAGGAGTGATGCAGGTTCTGGCCTTGATAGGCCCTACGGGTACGGGCAAGAGTTATCATGCCCAATTCGTCGCGCACGCGTACCAGGCCGAGGCCATCATCGACGACGGGCTGCTCATCTACGGCAACCGGATCGTTGCCGGCACTTCGGCGAAGCGGCAAGCAACCCGGGTGGGGGCCATCAGGACGGCTCTTTTCCACGACGCGCTGCAGGCCGAGCCGGTACGGGCGAAGCTGGCCGACTTACAGCCGCAGCGGGTACTCGTCCTGGCCACTTCGGCCGAAATGGCACGCCAAATCGCCGCCAATCTCGGTCTCCCTGCGCCGGAAATCGTGCTGCGTATTGAGGACGTGGCCACGCCCGCCGCCATCGCCCGTGCCAGAAGGGCCCGCCGCCGGTTCGGCCACCACGTAGTCCCGGCACCCACAGTCGAGGTCAAACCCCGCTTCTCCGGAACGATTATTGCTCCCATCCGGGCCTTTTTGCACCGGCCCAAAACGAATCCGGACGGCCGCGACCACAGCTTATGGGTGGAGCAAACTATAGTGCGTCCCACCTTTACCTATCTCGGCCGCTTTTACATCGCCAACGAAGCCCTGACCGCCATCGCCGTACACAGCGTGCGGCCCCTCGGCTACCGGCTGGAACACGTCCGTATTGAGAGCGAGCCCGAAGGGGTAAGGATTGCCGCCGACCTCGAGGTCCCCTACGGCACCGTTCTCCCCGCGGCCGCCCGCCAGGTGCAGCAGCAGGTCTGCCGTGAAGTGGAATACATGACCGCGCTGAACGTGCTCGCGGTCGACCTGACCGTCAGGGGGCTCTCCTTTAACCAAGGCCCACCTGCCACCACCGCTCCCGGTGACGGGCACAAAAGCCCGCCAATCGCTTGAGCGCCTCGATCAGCGTGGGTGTGGCCGCGGCGTAGGAGAGGCGGAAGTGCCCCTCGCCGCTTTCGCCAAAGGCGGTGCCCGGCACTACCGCGACCCTCTCCTCCGCAAGCAGCCGGCGACAGAATTCCGCCGCCGGCCAGCTTACCAGGCCGCGGAAGGAAGGAAAGGCGTAAAAGGCGCCCTGGGGTTCGAAGCAATCCAACCCCATTTGCCGCAAGCCCTGGACCACCAGGCGGCGGCGGCCGTCGTACTCCCGCACCATCCGCTGCACCTCGCCTTCGCCGTGGCGCAGCGCCTCGGTGGCCGCCTTCTGGCTCATGATGGGGGCGCAGAGCATGGTGTACTGGTGGATCTTGACCATGGCGGCGATGAGGGGCGCCGGGCCGCAAGCAAAGCCCACCCGCCAGCCGGTCATGGCAAAGGCCTTGGAAAGGCCCCCGATGAGGATGGTACGGGAACGCATCCCGGGCAGCCCGGCAAAGGAGACGTGCCGCCCGTCGTAGGTCAGCTCCGCGTAAATCTCGTCGCTCACCGCGAGCAGATCGTACTTCTCCACCAGCCTTGCCAGCGGTAGGAGATCCTCCCGCCGCATCACCGCGCCCGTCGGGTTGTTGGGATACGAGAGGAGCAGGATGCGCGCGCGCGGCGTAAGGCGCGCCTCCACCTCCTCTGCCGCCAGTTTGAACTGCCGGCTTACCCTGGTAGGCACGACCACCGGCTTGCCCCCGGCGAGCACGGTGCATGGTTTATAGGAGACGTAATTGGGCTCGGGGAGCAGGACCTCGTCCCCCGGCCGCAAGGTGGCACGCAGGGCGAGATCGATGGCCTCGCTTGCGCCCACCGTTACCAGGATCTCGTTCTCCGGGTCATAGTGCAGGCCAAAGCGCCGCTCGAGATACGCGGCGATTTCCCGCCGCAGCTCCGGCAGCCCCCAGTTCGAGGTATAGACGGTATAGCCCTGCTCCAGGGCGAAGAAACAGGCTTCGCGGATGAACCACGGCGTCACGAAGTCGGGCTCGCCCACGCCCAGGGAGATGACCCCCTTCGTTTGCGCCACCAGGTCGAAGAACTCCCGGATGCCCGATGGGGGAAGGTCGCGCACGGTGGGCGCAATGAAATCCTCCGGTTTCACGGCGTGACCACCTGCCGCCGGTCGGCCTCCTGGTCCTCCAGGATTACCCCGTCTTGCTTGTACTTCTTGAGGATGAAATGGGTCACCGTGCTTTGCACGTGCTCCAACGTGGCCAGCTTCTCTGCCACGAAGCGCGCCACGTCCTGCAGGTCTTTACCTTCGACCACCACCGAAAGGTCGAAGGAGCCGGAAACAAGGAAAACCGAGCGCACCTCCGGAAAGCGGTAGATGCGCGCCGCCACCTGGTCAAAGCCCAGGTCCCGCTGGGGCGTTACCTTGACCTCGATCAGGGCGGCCACGCCCTTGTTTCCCGCTTTTTCCCAGTTGATTAGGGTCTGGTATTTCACGATCACCCGCTCTTCCTCGAGGCGCCGGATAGCGGCCGCCACCTCCTGAGGGTCCTTCCCTAGCATGGCCGCCACCTGTTCCGGCGTAAGGCGGGCGTCTTCCTCCAGGATCTCCAGGATACGCTTCTCCATCCCCTTCTCCCCCATCAACCCCGTTTTACTAAACGAAAAATCCCCCGCCCCTTTTAGGGACGAGAGACTTTCCCGCGGTACCACCCTAGTTGGTTGCCTGCCAACCCACTTTAACCCGCTAACGGAGGTGACCGCCAAAGCCTACTGGTGCTTTCGGCCTTGGGGCTCCGGGGCCGCCTTCGGCAGGTAAGGCTACCGGGCTCGCAACGTCCCCGGCTTGCTGGAAGCCGCTCCCTACCTACTCTTCCCCTTCATTGCCTTTGCCCGGTGGCAACTTGGTTAGATTGTAGCACGCGGTGGGGCGGCGGTCAAGAGAGACCTCGTCTGGGTTATCCCCGGTTTGCCTCTTGCGGTCTTTGGCTCCCGCTCGTTCCGTGAGCCTCGCGGGCCGAACTAAGGCTCAGGCTTCTGGCTCCGGCGGGCTCCCGGCCGAGGCGCCCTCCATGGCGCCGCGGCCGCTTCG
>JACIYD010000258.1 GCA_014360105.1 Clostridia bacterium | reverse complement strand
GCTCCCAACTACTGGCCGTAAAGGAGGGTTGTATCGTGCCGTACGAGGGCTTGATCTATCGTCCGCCCAGCGAGGCCCATAGTCTCATCCTCCAGGTAACGGTCGGCTGCTCCCACGGCAAGTGTACCTTTTGCAGTGCCTATCTGGGCAAGCGGTTCCGCATCAAGGACTGGGCGGAAATCGAAGAGGATATCAACCTGGCGCAGCAATACTACGGTCCTTACGTCGAGCGAATTTTCCTTGCCGACGGTAACGCGCTGGTAATGGACACGGAGCGTCTACTCTCACTCCTGGCGCGCCTCTACGAAGCTTTCCCGCGCTTGAAGCGGGTGGGTATTTACGGCGGCCCGCGGGATATCTTGCGCAAAACACCGGAAGAATTGCGTGCCCTTAGGGAGGCCGGGTTGGGTATCGTTTACCTGGGCGTGGAGAGCGGGGACGACGAGATCCTGCGTGCCATCCGCAAGGGGGCCAATGCAGAGCAAATGATCCGGGCGGGCCGCGCCGTGATTGAAGCGGGCCTCACCCTTTCGGTGACGGTGATCGCCGGTTTAGGCGGGCCGGCCTTGAGCGAGCGTCACGCGCGGCGCACCGCCGCCGTCATTAACGCCATCGACCCTCCGTACCTCGGCGTACTCACCCTGATGGTGGAAGAGGGCACACCGCTGGCCGAGGAGCTACGGCAGGGACGCTTTACCCTGCTCACACCCTGGGAGGTGCTGCAGGAACTCCGTTGGCTCGTCGAGGGATTGGAGACGACCCATTGCGTCTTCCGGGCGAACCATGCCTCCAACTATCTGCCCTTGGGCGGCGTTCTTGCCCGGGAGAAGGGCAAGGTGCTGGCCGCCATCGACCGGGTCCTCGCTGCCAAGGACTCCCGGTCCCTACGGCCGGAAGCGTTGCGTGCGCTCTAGGGTGATAGAGGTGCGTCGGCGGGTTGTGCCGCTTCCCCGGGCGCGGCCTGGAGCCTGGTGCGGGCGAGCACGTCCCGGAGGATGGCGGCCGGGTCCTGGCCCCGGGCGCTGATTACCGGAATCCCGGCGGCGATGGCGGCGTAGCCGGCGAGGTCACGATCGAGGCCGGTAATAACCAGCGCCTGGCAGTCTTTGAGGGTGTCGGCGGCGGCACCCACGTTGCTGATCTTACGCACCTCGATGCCGTTGGCGGCCAGGTGGGCGGCCACGTCCCCGAGGCTTTCTTCTACGGCGACCACTGGGTTCATGTCTTGTTCCCTCCGTTGCGCGGACATCCTCACCGCTTAGGATGGGCAAAAGCGCTTTAAGTTATCCGCGCGGCACCGCTTGGGGCATACTGTGAGAAGGAGGGAACGAAACGTGGGGCAGCGCTTGCAGGAAATCCTAGACTTCGCCGGAGGCCGGCCGCTTTCGCTCACGGGCCGCTTGGGCTCGTTGGCAAGTAATCTGAGGCTGGCGGTGCGGCGCCTGGCGCCGGCCGGGCAGGGGTCGGGGCCCTCGGGTACGCTGGTGCTCGAGGCGGCCGACGGCCAGAGCAGACTGGAACTTTACGAAGAGGAAATCATCCAGGTCCTGCCGCAGGACGGCGGCCGCTTACTGCTCCTGCTGGACGGGGGTACGGAGTTGCGGCTGGAGCCGGGGGCGGGCGGCTAGGGCAGCGGGCTGCCGGTGCGGGAGGTATAATTAGGCCGGGTGCATGAACGCATGCAGGGGAAAAAGTATCTCACTTTTACCTACGGCTGCCAGATGAACGAGCGGGATTCCGAGGCGATGGCCGGCTTGCTGGAGGAAATGGGCTTCGAGCCGGCGCGCCGCCCGGAAGAGGCCGACCTCATTCTGGTTAACACCTGTGCGGTCAGGGAGCGGGCCGAAAACAAGGTTTTCGGCAAGCTCGGCGAATTGCGGGCGCTCAAGAGCGCTCGGCCCGAACTGATCATCGGGGTGGCCGGGTGCATGGTACAGCGGGAAGGTATGGCCCAGAAAATCAGGCAGCTTGCCCCCCATGTCGATCTCATCATCGGCACGCACGCGCTGCACCGCCTGCCGGAATTAGTCCGCGAAGTGGAGCGCACGCGCCGTACCCGGGTGGCGGTGATTCCGGCAGCAGCGGCGCCGCTGACCGAGCTGCCGGTGAAGCGGAGCGACAAGATTAGGGCTTACGTTAACGTCAGCTACGGCTGTAACAACTTCTGTACCTATTGCATTGTGCCCTATGTCCGAGGACCCGAGCGGAGCCGGCAGCCGGAAGACATTCTCCGCGAGGTACGTTCCCTTGCTGCCGCGGGCTACCGGGAAGTAACGCTTCTCGGACAAAACGTGAACAGTTACGGGCGGGACCTCGCTAAGCCGATCACCTTCGGCGACCTTCTCAAGCTCGTGGACCGGGTCGAGGGTTTGGCGCGTATTCGCTTTACCACCTCCCACCCGCGCGATTTTTCCCATGAACTGATAGAAATCATTGCCCGGAGCGAGAAGGTTTGCGAACACTTCCATCTTCCGGCCCAGGCCGGTTCCGACCGTATTCTGGCCCTCATGGGACGGGGATACACCCGTACCCATTACCTGGAGCTGGCCAGAGCCATCCGGACGCGCCTGCCCGAGGCAACCATTACGACCGACCTCATCGTCGGTTTCCCCGGCGAAAGCGAGGAAGACTTCGCAGCGACCCTTGACCTGGTGGAGCAGGTCCGCTTTGACGCTGCCTTTACTTTTATCTATTCCCCGCGACCCGGCACGGCCGCGGCCAACCTGCCCGATCAGGTACCCGCGGCGGTAAAGCGGGAAAGGCTTGCGCGCCTTAACCAGTTGCAGTATCGCTTTACCCGCGAGAGCAACGAGCGGTTGGTCGGCCGCGTCGTCGAGGTACTGGTGGAGGGCCGGAGCAAGACCAACCCGGAGCGTCTTACCGGGCGCACGCGGACGAACAAGGTGGTCGTCTTTTCCGGGCCCGAGGAAATGATCGGGCGACTGGTGCCGCTGCGCATTACCGCGGCGCAGACTTTTAACCTCTTTGGCGAGACGCTTGAAGACGAAGCTATCTCTGAGGAAACCCGGGCGCCGGAAGCCGGGAGCGGCGGAAGGTAAGCAAGACATGGAGTTGTGGGTAATTCTCGGTCCCACGGCGGTAGGCAAGTCGCAGGTGGCGGTGGAAGTGGCCGGCCTGGTCGACGGCGAAGTTGTCGTGGCGGACTCCATGCAGGTTTACCGGGGCTTGGACCTCGGTACGGCAAAGCTGCGGGAGGATGAAAAGATCGCCCACAACGGCCGTTATATTCCCCA
>JACIYD010000257.1 GCA_014360105.1 Clostridia bacterium | reverse complement strand
CCCTTGACGTCCGCACCATCCTCCGGGTGGCGCGCGAAAAGGGTCTTGCCGGGGTAGCGGTAACCGATCACGGCACGGTGGCTGGAGGCCTGGCGGCGCGGGAAGCTAACCGCGACGGTACCTTCTTCGTAATCCCCGGCGCCGAGTATGCCACCGACGCCGGACACCTTCTGGGTCTGTTCCTGCCGGCGGAACTGGAACTGCCCGGCAGGGGACCCTGGCGCTGGCAAGAGGTGGTTGCCGCCATTCGGGCACGGGGAGGACTTGCCTTTTTGGCCCACCCCTTCAAACACCGGCATCATCTCCCGCCCGCTCTGCTGGCCGCGCTGGACGGGCTGGAGACCTTTAACGCCCGCGCCGGCCACGGGGGTAACCCAAAGGCCAATGCGGACGCGGCCGCGTTGGCAGCCAGGCTGGGTCTTGCCGTTAGCGGCGGGAGCGACGCCCACTGGGTGGGCGAAATCGGCCGGGGTTACTGGGAACTTCCGGGAGATGAGGGGGCGTCTACCGAAGAGAAGATCCGCGAGATGCTGGCCCAGGGGAGAGGGAGAGCGGGCGGCCGCCCGTCTCCCCTCTATTACGAGACGTGCAGTCAGGCGCTTCAGGCTGCGCGCTTGAAAGAATACCGGCGCCTGCCGCGCATCATGGGCAAGCTGGTCCTGAGTTGCGCCGGCCTGCGCGCAAAGCAGAGGAGGTCTTGAGGCTTTGGAAAGCTTGGCAGGCGTTCTCTCCGCCTTCTCCAGGAGGCGCCAGAGGCAGGCCCAGGCCCGCTGGCTCGTTCCGGTGCGCCGCATTTCGCGGGTCGCACCGGTACCAGGACGCCGCCTGGTAGCAATGACCTTCGATGACGGCCCCACGGCGGCTCCCTGCCGGCCGGGCGGGGGGAAGGGTGTGACGGAGGCCATCCTTGAGGCGCTCGCCGCTTATGGAGCGCGGGCAACCTTCAACGTCATCGGCACCACCGCCCCGAACTATCCGGATGTCGAGGGGAAGCGGGGAACCGTATACTGGAGCGGGGTCAAGTACGATCATTATCCGGCATTCGGCGAGGACCATCTCGCCGGGGTGGCAAACCAGCCGGAGCTGGTGCGCCGCATCCTTGCCGCGGGACACGAACTGGCCAACCACGGCTATCGCCACATTGCCTTTGGGCCGCCGCCCTGGCCCTACGGCTCGCGGCAACATCTGCCGAATCTCGCGGCGGTGGTAGAAGACTTGCGGCTGCTCCACGATTTGGTGCAACAGGAATTTGGCTACGCGATGTCTCTTGCCCGGCCGCCGCATTACATCGACCAAACGGCCGACGGCAGCAGCGCCTATTCGGCGTACGCGGTCCTGGGCTATAACTATCTGGCGGCAAGCTTTGACGGCGGCGGCTGGAAACCGAGTTGCGGCAGCTACCGCCGCGACGTAAAGGCCATGGTGGCCAGAATCCGCAAGGTGCTGGCGCGCAATCCCGAGGCTTTAAACGGGCAGATCATTTTCCAAAAAGACGGTTACAATATGTCAAAGGAATCGCCGGTGGTCGACGCCTTGCCCCAGCAGCTCGAAATCCTGCGCCGCTACGACTACGAGGTGGTAAGCGTCTCCGAATTGCTGGCCCTTTCGCCTTTTGCCGATTTGCCGAACGACCATTTTGCCTTTCCCGCCGCCAAGGGGCTGCTGGAAGCGGGCTATCCGATAACCTACCGCGACAACACCATTCGGCCGACCCAGTATCTGACACGGGCGGAACTGGCGGCGATGATCCTGCCGTGGCCCTGGCCGGTGGAAGTGCGGGGACTGAAATTTAAGGATGTGAGTCCCGACCACCCGTATGCGGCGGCCATCCAGAACCTCTGCCAGCAAAACCTGCTGAATTGCCAGGAAGATACTTTTCAGCCGGACATCCCTATCACCTGGTCGGAGCTGCTCACCGTGGGCCAGCGTTTTAATTTTCGCTTCCCGACCCCGCCTCCGCCGCCACGCAAGAGCGGCCCGGTGATGCGGGCGGTGGCGGTGGCTTTTCTCGGTCCCCTTTTGACCAGGATGTAGGTTTGTTCCCGGCGGGGGCGGCGTATATAAGTTAGTAAGAAGGCAAGGGAAGGGTTGGCCGGAATGAATAAACCCCTGGCGGTGGCGGTACTTCTGGGCGGGCGCTCGCCCGAAAGGGAAGTTTCTTTGCGCAGTGGCGAAGCAGTTTATCAGGCCCTGAGAGAAAAGGGTTTTGATGCCTGGAAAGTCGATGCGCGGGATAACCTGGTGGAAAGCCTGCTGCAACGGCGGCCCGACGTGGTCTTTATTGCCTTACACGGCACTTACGGTGAAGACGGTACGGTACAGGGCCTTTTGGAAATCCTGGGTCTGCCCTATACTGGCTCGGGCGTGCTCGCGAGCGCGGTGGCGATGAACAAGATCGTCACGAAGCGCCTCCTCTTGCAGGCAGGACTCCCCACGGCACCCTTTATCGTGCTCGACCGGGAGGAAACGCAGGACAGGCCGCTGGCCGCGCTGGCCGAGGAGCTACTCTTGCGTTTTCGGGGGAGGGTGGTCATCAAGGTGCCGCACCAGGGCTCGAGCATCGGCGTTTACCCGGCAAAAGAGGTGGAAGAGGCGCTACGGGCCCTAGAGCTTTGCCTGGCGGAGAGCAAAGAGGTACTGGTAGAAAAATACCTCCCGGGTGCAGAAATAACCGCCGCCGTCATCGGCAACGAGCGACCCCGAGTTCTGCCGCTCATCGAAATCGTGCCGGCACGCGGGAGCTATGATTACGAGGCCAAATATACGCCCGGGGGGAGCGAGCATCTTATTCCCCCGCGCCTTGCGCCTGCCGTGCAGGAGGAGATCGCCCGTCTCGCGCTAACCGTCTACCGCGTGTTGGGGTGTGCCGGCTTCGCCCGGGTGGACCTGCGCCTGGATGAGGTGGGGCGGCCGATGATCCTCGAGGTGAATACCATTCCGGGGCTTACCGAGACCAGCCTCGTGCCGGATGCCGCGCGTGCGGCCGGTATTGAGTTTGCCGATTTGGTGGCCGAGCTGGTACGGCTGGCATTAGAAAAAGCGGCTCTAGGCAAAAAGCCGGTTTGACCCCGCCTGTGCACAGGCCTCAATTCGGCCCGCGAGGCTCACGCCTGCGAGGGAGCCAAAGACGGCAAGAGGTAAACTGGCTTGTAATCACGCGAACAATCATGTAGAATATTGCCTGCTATACCGGTGGGGCTACCGGCAACGCCGGGACAAGCTGCCGCGTAAAACAAGACGTGTGGGGGAGGATCAG
>JACIYD010000256.1 GCA_014360105.1 Clostridia bacterium | reverse complement strand
TAGGAGCCGGTGCCTGCGGCGCAAACGGTATTCATCGCGAAATCCACCACGATCCCGTCTCGCAGGATAATAATCTTCGAGTCCTGGCCGCCGATCTCAAAGATTGTCTGACAACCGGGCACCAGGCGCGAAGCGGCCACGGCATGGGCGGTAATCTCGTTCTTGACCACGTCGGCGCCGACAATCGCGCCGGTCAGGGTACGCGCACTGCCCGTGGCGCCCACCCCCAGCACCTCCACCTCCGGCGGCAACTGAGACGCCAGACGCCGCAAGCCTTCCTTTACGGCGCGGATCGGCTGACCCTCCGTACGCAGGTAAAGGCTGGCCTTCACCTCGCCCGCCGGGTCGAGAAAGACCAGGTTGGTGCTCACCGAACCCACGTCGATGCCCAGATAACCCTTCACGCCCAAACCCCCCAGCCGCGGCTATTTTTGCCAGGAATCCTAGTTGGTATTCGACACCACAGCGCAAATACCTCTTTGCCGAGGTCTACGTCGACCACGGGTGGCATAGAGTAGAGTGGACGAAGAGTAAAAGGAGGCGATCCCATGGTGGAGCTTGTCAGACGGCTTACCAGGTGGTCCCCCCTGTGGGGCGGCTTCCTGGTCAGCGTGGCGGTGGTTTTCTTTCTGGGCCTGATCCTGGGGCTTGTCCTTTATTGTACCCCGCTGCCAGAGCATTATCTGGGCAGTTATGTCCTGGCGATCTTAACCGTCGGCGTTTTCCTTGGAGCCTTTGCCGCCGCCCAGGCCGCCCAAACCCGCGGGCTCTTCCACGGTCTTTTAGTGGCACTCGTTTTCTTGCTCCTCGTGCTCGGCTGCACCCTCTTTGCGCCCTCTACCTTTTCTCTGGCCGTCTTTGGCCGTTATGCCCTGGCCGTGGTGGTGGCGGGCGTGCTGGGCGGAATTGTTGGTGTCTGCTGGCGCTAGCCAGAGCGCGGTCACTTGGCCTCCTCCCAGTGACCGTGGACGCGCGCCACCTGCCAGCCGGCCGCCGTCTTCTCCAGTTCTACAACCACCGGCGTTTCCCGTTCGTAAAGGGTAAGCGGGCGCCACAGCACGTCGGCGCTCACCCAGGCTTTTCGCGCGCCCTGAACGAAGTCCCGGAGATGCACCACCAGGTATACGCCGGTTGCCGAAGCCGCCCATTCTCGCTGCAGCGCCGCCAGCACACCGCTCGCCACCAGCCGTCCCCAGTAGTCGGGCGTGGTCAGGCGGCGCATAGCAAACCAGTCGCCGCTCTCGATTGCCTGGTAAAATTCCAGCGTAACCTCGACTGCCGCACGGCTATCGATGCGCGTCAGGTGCCAGTGATTGCTTATTTGCTGCAGGAAGACGGTCTGAAGGGTGTTTGGCGGCCGCGCCGCACCTCCGGTCCACTGGACTTCGCCCAGGGCCCAGGCGCTGCCCCTGGCCCAGTCCACGGTGGAGGCCCTTACAAGAAAAAGGCGGAAGGCAACGGTCGGGTCGGCCCGCCGCCGCTCCTCCCACTCTTGCACGAAACCGCTTGTCTTCAAGTAAGACCAGAGGGCCGGAGTGGTCAGTTCCTGCACTTGCGCCCAATCATTGGCGGCCACGGCCGTATAGAAAAGGTCAATGCTCTCAAAGGGGGCGGTGCTGCCGGCAACCACCCCTTGTACCGGCACCGCCGCCTCCCGGCCGCGCAGCCACCAGGCGAAACAGGCGGCGGCCAGGCAAAACAGGAAGGCCACCGCTTGTGTCTTTCGTCGGCCCATTCCTTTCCCTCCCCTACAGTTTAGTAGTTAAGGGGAGGGTCTAGACCATCTCCCTAACTTTGCCGCAGGACCTTTTTCAGCAAGACCCGAAGCAACCCCGGCAGTGGAATGAAATAAATCCGCATGACTCGCATCACCTCACCCCGCCGTACTCTTCGCTGTTCCCTATACTATACTATTTGCCCTAGAGGGGAATGTTACCGTGTTTTTTTGCCGGCCGTGCTTCCTTCTTTTGCTGCAGCGCCTCCAGGGCCTGGCAGAGGTAGGCGCGCGTTTCGCCGGGCGCGATGACCGCATCGACGTAGCCACGGGCCGCCGCCACATAAGGGTTGGCAAAAAGACGCCGGTACTCCTGCGTTTTCTCCTCGCGCGCCCTTGCCGGGTCGGGTGCCGCGCCGATCTCCCGCCGGAAGATAATGTCGGCCGCGCCTTCCGGGCCCATCACCGCGATTTCCGCGCCCGGCCAGGCAAAAACCTGGTCGGCACCCAATGCCCGCGCACACATGGCCAGATAGGCACCGCCGTAGGCCTTGCGCAGGATGACCGTCAGTTTGGGAACGGCGGCCTCGGCGTAGGCGTAGAGCAGCTTCGCGCCGTGGCGAATAATGCCGTTGTGTTCCTGCTGTTTGCCGGGAAGATAGCCGGTGGTGTCCACCAGGGTAACGAGCGGCAGGTTAAAGGCGTCGCAGAAGCGGACAAAGCGGGCCGCCTTATCCGAAGCATTGATGTCGAGACAACCCGCCAGAAAGCGCGGCTGGTTGGCCACCACACCGATGGGCCGGCCGTTCAAGCGCGCCAGGGCGCAGACGATGTTGGTCGCGAAGTTCTCCTGGACCTCGAGGAAGTATCCGCCGTCAACCAGACGGCGCATGACCGCCCGCACGTCGTAAGCCTGCTTGGGATCTGCGGGCACCAGTTGTTCAAGTGACTGCCCGTCGTCGGCCGGCTCCACCACCGGCGCCCGCGGGGGACTTTCGCCGCCATGGGAGGGAAGGTAGCCCAAAACGCGGCGTACGAGCCGCAGGCACTCCCGTTCATCGGCACTGACAAAGTGGGCCACGCCGCTCCGGCCGCCGTGTACCCGGCTGCCGCCGAGGGTTTCCGCCGTTACCTCTTCCCCGGTGACCGCCCTGATCACCTGCGGACCGGTAATGAACATGCGGGAGACACCTTCCACCATGAAGACCAGGTCTGTCAGGGCCGGCGAATAGACGGCGCCGCCGGCGCAGGGCCCCAGGATGACGGAAAGCTGGGGTACGACGCCGGAAAGAAGGGTATTTCGCCGGAAGATCTCACCGTAGCCGTTCAGGGCGTCGACTCCCTCTTGAATGCGGGCACCGCCGGAGTCGTTCAGCCCGATAATGGGGGCAAGAGCCCGGCCCGCCAAGTCCATCACCTTGCAGATCTTCTGGGCGTGCATCTCTCCCAGGGTTCCCCCCATGGCGGTAAAATCCTGAGAGAAAACGAAGACCGTCCGCCCGTCGATCTTGCCGTAACCGGTAACCACCCCGTCCCCCGGGAT
>JACIYD010000255.1 GCA_014360105.1 Clostridia bacterium | reverse complement strand
GGCCTCTCGCGGCGGTACCAGGCGCGCGCCTGGTCGAGCCCGGCGAGCGCCATCGTCCGCAGGGCGCGGCACGCGTAACCGCGCCGCGTACCCAGGTAAAGGCCGGCCAGCCGGTAGGGCCAGCGCTGCCGCAGGAGAGCGCGCGCGAGGCGGTTCATCGCCCTCGCCCCGCAGCCGGGCAGCCGCTGCCTCCGGCCAGGCTCTCCAGGAAGGCCTCTACCCTGGTGCGCCACTGGCCGCTCATCTGCGGCGTGTACTCGGTTTCCAGGCGCAGTACCGGAATCCCGCTTTGCTGCAGGCGTTGCCGCAGCCGGGGAAAAGCATAATGGTGAAAGTCGCAGAACTTGAGGCTGTAAAAGACGACCCCGTCGGTGCGGTATTCCCCCACCATCCTTACTAAATGTTCCCAGCGGTCCTCCGCCTCGCGCATGCGCGGACAGGGGACGCGGCTAAGGTAAAGCGCGGCCAGATAGGTAAAGGGGTCGGCGTCCGCGGCCGCCACCTCTTCTTCCCGACAGGCGCCGAGATAACGTGCGCCGCAACAGAGGTCGTCCGCGACTACGGTGGCGCCGCACTCCTCGAGCATTGCCACCAGGCCCGGAGGCAGGATGCTGCCGCTGAGAAGTATGCGCGGCCCGGTGCGGTTGCCGGTGACGGCGGCCGTGCCGGGCAGGGGCCGACCCAGGACCAAGCGACGCAGGCGTGCCGCCTCCTCCCAGAAAGGAAGTCGCTCTTTGAGCCAGGCATTAAAGAGTTTCTTGCTGCTGCGGGCGGCCAGCGCCATCACCTCGGCCAACTGGCCGCCGCTCAAAGGCGGCGGGTCGTTCCGCTGCAGGGCATAGAGCCGGGCGAGCAGGTGTCTGGTCTCCCGGTAGAGGGCGATGGCCTCCTGCAGATCGTCCAGGCTGTACGCGTGCCCCCTCCGGGCGTTGAGTTCCTGCCAGAGCCGGCGGAGGTTAGCCGCATAAAAGACCACCGCGGCCGGGCCCGCCTGGCGGGGCACCTCAAGCAACTGGAGCAAGGACGGCGGACGGTGCCTCTGCCAGAGGTGAAAAAGGTGGAGCATGGGATGGCAGGAATGGGCGATGACGGCCCCCGCCATCTCCGCGTAGGCGCCGGCGAGCACACCTTCGGCCAGGGCGGCCACGTAGGAGCAGAAATCGGGCGGCAAAAAGGCACCGGCCCCCAACCGGGGATACGGCGCCTCCAGCAGGCGACAGGGCCAGAAACCCGCCGCCTCGATGATTTCCTCCGGCGTATAGCCGCAGCACCAGGCCAGTTTTGGACGGTCGGACAAGCCGGCGTTAGATGCCCACATCGCGCCGGATGGCCTCCACCTTGTCCAACCTTTCCCAGGGCAGGTCGAGGTCGGGCCGGCCGAAGTGCCCGTACGCTGCCACCTGACGGTAGAGCGGCCGGCGTAGCTGGAGGTCGCGAATGATCGCGCCGGGCCGCAGGTCGAAGTGCCTTTCCACCAGGCGGGCCAGCTCGGCCTCGGGCAGCCGCCCCGTCCCGAAAGTATCGACGTTCACGGCAAGGGGTCGGGCCACGCCGATGGCGTAGGCGATCTGCACTTCGCAGCGCTCGGCCAAGCCCGCGGCCACCAGGTTTTTCGCCACCCAGCGGGCCGCATAAGTACCGGAGCGGTCTACCTTCGTCGGGTCCTTTCCGGAGAAGGAGCCGCCCCCGTGGCGTGCCATGCCGCCGTAAGTATCCACAATGATCTTGCGTCCGGTAAGCCCGGTATCGCCCTGGGGCCCGCCGATGACGAACCGCCCTGTGGGGTTAATATAAAAGCGGGTACACGCGTCAATCAACTCCGGCGGGACCACCTGCCGGATGACCTTCTCCATGACCTCTTCGCGCAAGGTATCCATGTCCACGTCGGGCCGGTGCTGCGTACTGAGCACCACTACCTCCACCCGGATCGGGCGCCCGTTCTCGTACTCGACGGTCACCTGGGATTTGCCGTCCGGCCGCAAATAAGGGATCTCCCGCGTTTTGCGTGCCTGGGCGAGGCGCCGCACCAGGGCGTGCGCCAGGGAAATCGGCAGCGGCATGTACTCCGGCGTCTCCGTGGTGGCATAGCCGAACATCATCCCCTGGTCGCCGGCACCCAGGCTGTCCGCCTCGTCAAATTCGCCTTCGGCGTCGCGCACTTCCAACGCACGGTTCACGCCGAGTGCAATATCAGGGGATTGTTCATCGATGGCCGTTACCACGGCGCAGGTATCGCCGTCAAACCCGAATTTGGCGCGGGTATATCCGATTTCCCGGATCGTCTCCCGCACCACGCGGGGAATATCCACATAGCAGTCGGTGGTAATCTCCCCGGCAACCAGCACCAGCCCGGTAGTCACGGTTGTTTCACAGGCAACCCGGGCAAAGGGGTCCTTCGCCAGCAGGGCATCGAGAATGGCGTCGGAAATCTGGTCGGCCATCTTATCGGGATGGCCTTCGGTTACCGATTCCGAGGTGAAGAATTTGCGCGGCAAAGCGGTCTCACTCCTCCTTGTGCTCTAACAGGCCAACGATGGCGTCCCACAAGCGCCGGGCCACCTCTGCCTTGGTCAGCCGCGGCAGTTCCTCCACTTGCCCGTCGCCGAAGAGGAAGGTGACAATGTTGGTGTCCCCGCCGAAACCGGCTCCCGGGCGGGTTACGTCGTTTACCACCATCAAATCCAGGTTCTTGGCCACGAGCTTTTCGCGGGCGTGCTCTACGGCGTTCTCCGTTTCTGCGGCGAAGCCGACCAGGATCTGCTCCGGTCGCTTAAGCCGGCCCAATTCGCCCAGAATGTCCGGCGTCGGTTCCAGCTCGATGACCGGCGGGCCCCCGGCCTTTTTGATCTTTACGGGCGCCCGTTCCTTGGGGCGGAAATCCGCCACGGCCGCCGCCTTCACCACCACCCGGGCCGTGCCCGCCCGTGCCAGGACCGCCTCATACATTTCCGCGGCGCTTTCCACCGCGATCACTTCCACCCCGGGAGGCGGGGCAAGGGCCGTCGGCCCGGTCACCAGGGTGACCGTGGCCCCCCGGCGCTGCGCTTCGGCCGCAACGGCATAACCCATCTTGCCCGAACTGGCGTTGCCGAGGAAACGCACCGGGTCCAGATATTCCCTCGTGCCGCCGGCGGTCACCAGCACGCTGATCCCCTCAAGCCTCTTTCCCGGACGCAGCAAAGCGGCCGCCGCCTCGAGAATCGTTTCCACCGCCGGCAGCCGCCCCGGGCCCCGCGCACCGCAGGCAAGAAGACCGCTCTCCGG
>JACIYD010000254.1 GCA_014360105.1 Clostridia bacterium | reverse complement strand
TCGGCCGCCTCTGCCGCCCGCTGCATGGTGTCTGCCGAATTGAAGCGCACCCGGGTGACTTCGCCGCTATAAAAGTCGCGTAGCACCCGCGCGACCAGTTCCAGGTCCCGGTGGAGCAGGGCCGGCGCCTTTACCTGACGCGCTCTTGTTTCGATCTGCTGCCAAAGGCGACTTAGGCCGCGCACCTCTGCTGCTAGATCCGCCTCGCTACTGTTTTCCGCCGCCGTACGCACGATAAAACCGAGTCCCGGCGGGCGCAGCGTCTGCACCAGGCGCCTTAACTCCTCGCGCCGTTCCCGGTCCTGGATTCGGCGCGAAACGGCGACGTTGTCTGCGCCCGGGACCAACACCAGGTGCCGCCCGGGGAGTGTGGGTCGCCTCGTGACCCGCGGTCCTTTACCACCTAACGGCTCCTTAACCACCTGCACCAACAGCGACTGGCCCTCCTCGAGGCCCGGCCCGCGCCCGGCGCCTCCCCGCGGTTCCTTCAAATACAGAAAGCCATTGCGGCCGATGCCCAGATCGACAAAGGCGGCTTGCATGCCGGGCAGGATGTTCGCCACCCTGCCCTTATAGATGTTCCCCACCAGACGCCGCCCGGCGGTGCGCTCCAGGTGGATCTCGGCCAGACGGCCGTCTTCCACAAGCGCCACCACTGTGGCTTCCGGGTGCGACTGAACGAGAATTTCCTTCTCCACAACGAACAACTCCCCAGGAGACCACCAATTTGCTTCCGACGTCCCCAACCGGTTACCGCCCGAGGCGCGGGCCTCGGCCGCCTCCGGCCGATCCCATGCGGCTTCTCGTTTCACCCGTAGCGACGGCCCGCCGGCACGTCGGCGCATCCATCCGCCCTAGTGGGATCAGCCGCCCCTCGAGGCAGGCGAAAAGACCCAACCGGCAGATGAGCGGCGCTCTTTCTTCCTCCCAGCCTCCAAGGCGGGCCAGGGCCTGGAGCACGGCTTCGGGCCGCACGTGCTGCCGGCTGCCTGCAGCAAGAAGCATCAAGAGTGCGATCTGTCCCCGCCGTACCCGTGGCCGCAACTGCCAGATGCCGGAACGGATGTCCCTCTCCTTACCTTCTTCGCCCAGCTTGATTTCCGCCCGCGCCAGCAGCGCTTCTACTGCGCCCTCAAGGCTTGTGCGGTCCGGTACCGGACGCCACGTGGGCCTGGCGGCGTAGGCCGCCGCCCCGACCAGGGTAGCAAGAGCGGGTGTGGCCTGCCGCGATGGTTTTGCCTGTTTGATGCGCAGTCCCGGCGGCATTTCCGCCTGCAGCCGCCGCAACAGCAAGTCAGGGGAGACGGGTTGGGCCAGCTCCACTTCTAAATACTCGCTGCGGCTGGCCACCCCTACGCCCAGCGGTAAGGCAAAGGAAAGATAGGGATGGGGGTTGAATCCCCGAGAGAGGGCAAGCGGCAGCCCGGCCCGCCGCAAGGCGCGCTCAAAGGCACGCGCCACCTCCAGGTGCGAAAGAAAGCGCGCTTCGGCCCTTTTCGCATAGACAATGGTGTAGAGCATAGGTGCAATCAACGCCGCGCGCTCCAGGGGGCAAAGCCTTGCCCGAAGGCCGGCTTGCCGCTCAGACGCACATCTACCTGAAGGCGCGGGCAGACGGCACAACCGGTACAATCCCCCCAGCGGCAGTCCGCCGTCGTTATGCCCTCCTTGGCCCGCTGGTTCTCCTGCCATAGGAAAGCCCGGCTAACGCCGGTATCCAGATGATCCCAGGGTAGCACTTCCTCCCGCTCACGTTGGCGGTGCGCATAAAACGAAGCCTCCAGACCGGCCGCCTCCAAAGCTTTTGCCCAACGCTCCCAGGCGAAATGCTCCTCCCAACCGTCAAACCTTGCTCCTCTCTGCCAGGCGCCAAGAATGACCACGCCCAGCCGGCGGTCACCGCGGGCGAGCACCGCCTCCAGAAGACTCATTAGCGGGTTGTGCCAGCTCAGGCGCAGGCGCCGGTCGCGCAGCCTTTGCCGCAGATAAGCCTGCTTCTCTTCCAAGCGAGCCACCGGGTCCTGCGCTTCCCACTGAAATGGGGTGTGGGGTTTGGGCACAAAGGAGGCAAGACTTACCGTTACCTCGACTTTCCCACGCTTGCCGCCACGGACCACCTCGGCTTCCCGCAGCACCCGGTAGGCCAGTGCCGCCAAGCCATCCAAATCTTCCCAGGTCTCGGTGGGGAGACCGATCATGAAATAGAGCTTCACCCTTTGCCAGCCCGCGCTGAAAGCGGCGCGGCAGGCTGCCAGCAAATCCTCTTCTGTCACACCCTTGTTGATTACATTGCGCAGCCGCTGCGTCCCCGCTTCTGGGGCAAAGGTGAGGCCCGTTTTGCGTACCCGCTCAATCTGGCTGGCCAGGTCCACGCTAAAGGTATCGGCCCGCAAGGAGGGCAGAGAAATGCCCACACCCAGACAGCCGTAGGCATCGACGAGAGCGCGCGCAAGGCCGGCAATGGCGGTATAATCGGCCGAGCTCAAAGAGGTCAAGGCAATCTCGCGGTGGCCGGTCGCCCGTAAAAGCGCGGCCGCCTGCTTCTGCAGGACTTCGGGCGTACGCTCCCGCACCGGGCGATAAATCATTCCGGCCTGGCAGAAACGGCAGCCCCGGGTACAGCCCCGCATGATTTCCAGCATGATACGGTCGTGGACGACCTCCATAAAGGGGACGATAGGGCGCCGGGGGAAATAAGCCCGATCCAGGTCCGCCACCACGCGCCGCACAATCCGCGGCGGTATTCCCTTCTCTTTGGGCTCGACCTTTGCCACCCGCCCGTCGGGGAAATAGTGTACGCGGTAAAACGAAGGAACGTAAACGCCGGCCAGCCCGGCCAGGCGCCGGAGAAGCTCGCGGCGGCGCAAACGGCTCCTGCTGCCCGCACCGCGGTTCCCCGTTTTCGCCTCCTTAACGATCGCCAGGATCTCCGGCAACACCTCTTCACCGTCGCCGAGGACGAAGGCGTCGAAGAAAGGTGCCAGGGGCTCGGGGTTGAAGGCGCCGGGTCCCCCGCCGATAACCAGCGGGTCTTCCTCACCGCGGGCGTCGGCCGGCAAGGGAATCCCCGCCAGGTCGAGCATGTTCAGCACATTGGTATAGGTAAGTTCATACTGCAGGGTAAACCCGACAACGTCAAAGTGGTGTAGGGGACGATACGATTCCAGGCTGAAAAGGGGTAGGCTCCGGCGGCGCAGCTCTTCCTCCATATCCGGTGCCGGGGCAAAAACTCTTTCCAGAAGGAAATCCTCGTAATCGTTAACCAGGCCGTACAG